>JAYEGP010000248.1:0-1902 GCA_034659135.1 Campylobacterota bacterium | reverse complement strand
AAAAGAGTTAATGCCAACATATCTACGTTTCTTACGTGGTGTGATCGATTCTAAAGACTTACCACTAAATGTAAGCCGTGAGATTTTACAGTCTAACCCTGTTATGACAAAGATTAAAAATGCATCGGTTAAAAAAGTTCTTGGTGAACTTGGTAAAATGATGAAAAAAGACAAAGAGGGTTATGACAAATTCTATGGCGAATTTGGTAACGTTTTAAAAGAAGGTCTTTACAGTGACATGGGTAACCGTGAGAAGATTTTAGAGTTGATGCAGTTTAACACGATGAACTCTGAAGAGAAAACAAACATCGAAGAGTTTGTTAAAAATGTTGATGAAGAGAAAAAAGAGATCTATTTCATCACGGGACAGATGAACCTTGGTATGTTAAAAAGCTCTCCAACCTTAGAGCGTTTCAAAGCCAAAGGTCTTGACGTTCTTGTGATGAATGAAGAGATCGATACCATCGTTTTCCCAATGGTAACAGAGTACAAAGAGTACAAATTCGTCAATGTTACTGACGCGAAGTTTGAAGAGAGTGAAGAAGAGAAAAAAGAAGAAGAAGAGAAATCAAAAGACTTTGAAGAGTTAACTAAAGAGTTCAAAGAGGCTCTTGGTGATAATGTCAAAGACGTTCAAATCACTTTTGACTTAACGGATTCTCCAGTATCTATAAAAGAGGACAAAGATGATCCTTCATACATGATGGCTCAGATGATGAAGCAGATGGGTCAAAATTCTGAAATGCCACCAATGAAGCCAATCATGCAGATCAACCCCAATCATGAGATGATCTTAAAACTTAAAGATTCAGCAGATCAAAACCTCATCAACGATGCAGCATTTGTACTTCTTGACCAAGCAAAACTCTACGCAGGTATGGAACTTGAAGATACCGCAGACTTCATTACAAAACTTAACCGTATTATGAGTAAAGCACTTTAATACCTCACTTCTTTACATGTAAGGTTTTCTTACATGTAAAAGTTCTTGAATACTTCGTAAATCTATTCCTGCCTGAAGCAAGTGAGTAGCATAGCTATATCTAAAAATATGGGAAGTTACTCGCTTGAAAATATTAGCTTTTTGAGAAGCTATCTTAATGTTTCTTCCCAAAGTTTTAGGATGAATATGATGTCTTCTAATTATTTCACTTCTTGGGTCCTTAGAAACTTTTGTCATTGGAAATAGATACTGCCACTTTGTTTCGCTCTTTGATTTTGGATACTTTTTCTCTAATGCATAAGGCATAAATACCGTTCCATACCCATCTGATAAATCTTTTTTGTGAATATCACAAACAGTCTCTATCTGTACAATCAATCTCTGTTTCAATTTTAATGGTAACGGGATAACTCGATCTTTTAGTGATTTACTATCCCAAACATAAACTTTATCAAAACCGATATCTATATCTTTGATTCTAAGACTTAAAACTTCACTCATACGAAGCCCACAGCCATACATAAGCAAGACAATAAGATTATAGACACCATTTATATTTTCAATGACTTTCATCACTTCTTCTTTTGTTAAAACTACGGGAATATGTTTTCTCTCTTGTGCCCGTAACGCCTGAATATTTTCATTGCTTAAATCAACACCCAAGACTTCTTTATATAAAAATTGCTCTATCTCTAACTTTCCCATTTCTATTGGATGCTTCTTATTATGAAAAAAAATATAACGCTTTATCCAATGTAAATAAGTTTTTTCAGTAGAGATACTATAGTGTTTAAACCTGATTTTATCACGAACAATGTCTAATAATTTCTTTTTTACTTCCATAATTCACACCTCTGACTTAAGGGACAATATGTCTTTTTAATGGGTTATTTAACAAATAACGGAACACTTTGTCCAGATAATGGCTGTTTTAGAGCTAAAAGGACATTGTTTATTTA
>JAYEGP010000247.1:0-1905 GCA_034659135.1 Campylobacterota bacterium | reverse complement strand
CGGTCAGTTTTTGACGATCCGATCCATACGTCACTCCTATATGCATCTTAATACGTCGACCCACCTGTCTTCGGTTCCAGTTTTTCAGTGCGGCATTAGCAAGCTTTTCATTAGGAACAGAGATAAGTGCATTATCAAAGGTTCGAATGGCAGTACTGACAAAGCCGATCTCAACAACCGTCCCATCAATATCATCGGTCTGAATCCAGTCACCTTGTGAAAATGAGTTGTCCGAAAGAATTTTTAAGAGTCCAAAAAAGTTGCTCAGAGTATCCTTAGCTGCAAGTGCCACTGCTAAACCCCCGATACCCAGTGAAGCAAGAAGTCCTGTAATATTGACACCAATCTGAACAAGAAAGAGGATACCAGCAATAATAAACACCACAGACTTGACAATTGATATGATCAAATTGATCAATTCATGTCGCATCTGCTTCTCTTTAACTTCAGCACGCTTCAAAAGATAGTGGTAAACAAAGTTATCTATTATGGTGACCAATATATAGCTAAAGAGACTCAGGTATAAGAGATAAAAAACGATACCATCACGTTCAATATTGGGATAGAGAAGAATATCGATACCCAGATCTACAGCAAATACATAGATCAAAATCATAATAGGCTTACGTAGGTACTCAAGATTTGAAAGGTGCATCTGATCAGAGAGATGCTCTTTTTTAATGATCATATTTCTTAGAAAATTATAAAGTTGATCATAATGGAGTTTCGCAATAACCCATGCTAAAATCAATAAAAGCATAAAAAGGCTGATGCGACCCAAGTCCAGCTTGATATATCGTAGATAGGAGTTCATATCAATAGCAAAAGAACTTGCATTTATTGCAGCAACAATAGGCCCAAGCCGCAATTGATTTAAAAGGCTTTCATAATGCAGCACTCTAGGATTGTGTATTAAGTAGGCTAAAAACTCTTGATAGAAATGATAATGCATCATGATCTCTGCAATGTTTACATGTAAAGCCTCTGATATGCTACCCTCTTCAGAGTTTTGTGTCTCCGCGAAACGTAGCTTATATGCTTTCATATCGATCAAACTAAGCATCTTTTTTTCTGCTAGCAGTTTATCTTCAAGCTCTTGAACTGTTGTATCGGTCCAGTTCGATGCTAGATACGAGAAAAACTTATAAATCTCCTGTTCGAGTTGAAGTTTATCCATTAAGGCTTGATCACGCTCTACTGCAAGATTATAATTATTATCACGATTAATTCTAATTTTTGCTCTAAGCTTAAAAAGCTGTTCATCAATACCTTTTGGATCAAAAAAACTATTTTGGCTACTTCGAACATCATAAGGTTGTCTTTTCAATAAGCTGATAAGGCTTTTAAATGCATTGAACTTGGCATCAATGTCACCGCTAATACGAACTTCAGCTATTTTTTCAGACGTATTACTATCTATATCTATTTCAGAATAAGCATCTACCGTAAAAAATTGCGATTCGATATCGGTCACGTTCTGCCAGAATACACTATTTGAAAAGAGTTGACTACTGAAAAGTATGATAAAGAGGATTGTTTTCATATGAAAGTATAGCAAAATAGATATAAACAATTTCTCTTTAAGGTAGCTCTAAACATGGTCTTACATGTAAGGAAAATATCAACTTTCTCGATGAAGCTGATAAGGATTTCGCTGCGCCGTTGGCATAATGAGACTGTGTTGAATGTTTACATGTAAAGGTGCATTGAGAATATAACAGATCAGATCAGCGATATCTTTGGCACTCAAAGCTTCATAGCCCTCATAAACCCCATCGGCTTGCTTTTCATCGCCATGAAAGCGCACCTTTGAAAACTCTGTATCTACCGCTCCAGGTGCCACATTGGAAACTCTGATATTGGTGCCAAGAAGGTCGATATTCATCGCTTCACTCAAGGCATGCA
>JAYEGP010000246.1:0-9904 GCA_034659135.1 Campylobacterota bacterium | reverse complement strand
CTCAAAATGGCAATCTTGAATAAAATTTTTCATCGCCATAGCTTTGGCTATGACTCTAAAAAAGTTTTATCCAATCTTACTCATTTTGAGACTATTTAGGCTATGCTCTTATATCGCAACAAGTCTAATTTTTAATGTCAAGATTGTAGCTATTTAATTCTTGTATCTTAATAATAAGTTTTTCTTCTATAATTTAAAGATAGCCCATCATGATTGGGAAGTATTAGACTTGTTGCGATATAAGAGTTAAGTTATAATGCTTTTCATGCAAAACTTATCTCTTGATACTATCGTTCTTATCCTGCTTCTTTTAAGTTTTTTTGGACTCTATCTTTATGAGCGTAATGAGTCGATACGTTTACGCCTTGAACTTGAAGATGAACGTCAATTACGCTTACATGTAAGCGATAAATACGACACTTTACATAGTAACCATCAAGAACTCGATCGTGATTATGCTGTCTTACATACCCGTTTTGAAGAGAAAAATCGTGCCAATCAAGAGAAAATTCGTCTGCTTGATGAAGCAAAGACAGCCTTGACCTTACAATTTGAAAATCTAGCCAATCAGATTTTTGAGTCGAAGAGCAGAAGTTTTGAGAGTGAAAACCAAAAACAGCTTGGACTTCTGTTGAAGCCATTTCGAGAGCAGATCAGTGAGTTTTCAAAACAATCGCAGCAACAATTTATGAATGAAGTCAAAGAACGCCATCTCTTAAAAGATGAAATTCTCAGATTAAAAGAGCTCAATCATCGTATCAGTGAAGATGCTATTAATCTGACTAATGCACTTAAAGGTGAAAATAAAACTCAAGGTAATTGGGGTGAGATCGTCTTAGAAAAAGTTCTTGAAAACTCAGGGCTTCGAGCCGGTCATGAGTATGAGACTCAGGGAAGTTATCGTGGCGAAGATGGAACTCTTCTCCGTCCTGATGTGGTGGTGCACCTGCCTAAAAGTAAAGATATTGTTATCGATTCAAAGGTCTCTTTAATCGCTTATGATGCCTTTATGCGTCATGAAGACCCTGATGAGAAAGCGCATGCATTAAAACAGCATATTATTTCGATTGAATCTCATGTTAAGGGCTTAAGCGAAAAGAGATATGAGTCACTCCAAGGGGTGCGTTCTTTGGATTTTGTGCTTCTGTTTATGCCGATAGAAGGGGCTTTTTTATTAGCGCTTGAACATGATGAAAGTTTTTTCCAAAAAGCTTATAATAAAAATATCATCATTGTAAGTCCATCGACACTGCTTGTCACCTTACGCACAATAGAGCATATATGGCGACGTGAACATCAAGAAGAAAATGCCAAAGAGATCGCCAAAAGTGCTGAAGATCTTTATGATAAGTTTGTAGGTTTTATAGAAGATATGCAAAATATTGGTGATCAGATTGCTAAGACGAATGAGCATTATGATAAGGCGATGAATAAACTCTCTACAGGTAAGGGTAATCTTATCCGCCGTAGTGAAAAAATGCGGGCATTAGGTCTTAAACCGAAAAAAAAGATACCCTTAGCACTGATAGAGGAGAGTGAAGCGTGAGAATATCAGAACGTTCTATTTCGAGGTTAATTGTCATTTCCCCCTTGCTAACCGTCGCTTTAGTGATCGCTACTGCAACCTATCTTTATGTTAAAAGAATACGAGAGACCTACAGTGATGAGCAGAGCCGTTATCTTAAAGAGTACTTGAGTGAACAGAAGGTAGAGAGTGAAAATTGGGTGAAACAGACCATTCAGCTTCTTGAGTTCAGTGAAAACAACCTTGTCGAAGATGTTAAAAAAGAGTTGAAAAGTCGTGTGAATCTTGCTTATGATACCGCGACCTATATTCAAGATAAATACAACAAGCTTTCGCATGCTGTTATCATTAAAAGGCATATTTCGGATTCACTCAAACGTATGGTCTGGAAGGGCAATCAAAAAAACTATATCTGGATTACTGATTATCGGGGGAATAATATTCTCTCTGCTGATGAAAATCTTGATAAACGCAATATCATTGATTACAAAGATGCGGATGGTCGTGCCATTGTTTTAGAAGAGATTCAGATGGTGCGTAAGCATAAAGAGGGCTATATCAATACCCGTTTTAATAAAAAAAGTGGCGACCAGATTATGTACGTTAAAGATTTTGGACATTATGATTGGTTTTTTGGTAGTGGTATGCATATCAAACAAGCTAGGGCCAAGCTTAAAAAACAGCAGCTAAATCTTATTAAATCTTTTCCTACGGACAGTTTGGGTTTTATTGCTGTTTTTGAAGGTAAAAAGCCGATATACCTCTCTAAGAGCGCAAAAGATTATTTTGACAAAGAGGTCAAAAAAGTATTACTACAAGACTCTAATGAGAGCTCGCAGTGGCATGAATTTGATAAACGTCATATTATGACTTATAATGAGATATTTGAACCTTTTGGATGGAATGTTGTCTATGGATTTGATCGTTCGCGTTTTGATGCCAATTTGATTGAAGATCAAAAACGTCTAGAAGTCCGCATTCGCTTAGAGATGTTGCGTATTGGGTTTGGTGCTTTTGTTATTGGTATTTTTAGTATTATCTTTTCACTTCTCTTTTCACGTCATGTTGCGGGTGTTTTTAAACAGTATAAAGCTCAGGTTGAAGAGGGTGAGCGGGAGCTTCAAGAACTAAATGGCTCCCTTGAAAAACGTATTGAACAAGCGGTGATTCAGTTTCAAGAGAAAGATAAGATGCTCATTCAGCAGTCAAAAATGGCTGAGATGGGTGATATGATCTCCATGATTGCCCACCAATGGCGACAACCTCTGAATCAACTCTCCTATATCTTTATGAATATTGAGGGGGCGTATGAGTATAAAGAGCTTACCCCTAAATATTTAAATAATAAGCTAGGCGAGGGAAATAAACTACTAGAATTTATGTCACACACTATTGATGATTTTCGAAACTTTTTTAGACCGGATAAACAGCAGACACTGACAAGTATTAGTGATGTAGTCTCCAAGACTTTACCTTTGATGGAGCAGATATTAGAAGAGCATGGTATCGCTTTACATGTAAGCTATGAAAGTGATACTAAAGTCGCACTTTTTCGTAATGAGCTGATGCAGGTGATCTTAAATCTGATTAAAAATGCCAAAGATATTGTCATTGAAGAAGATGTGACCGTTCCTATTATTGGGATAAAAACTTATGAAGGGGATCTTTTTGTTGGCTTGGAGGTTTGTGACAATGGTGGAGGTATTGATGAAGCTATTATGGATAAGATATTTATCCCATATTTTTCAACAAAATCGAAATCTCAGGGAACGGGTCTAGGTCTTTATATGTCTAAAACCATTGTCGAAGAGCATTTAAATGGAATCCTTAGTGTAGAAAATACCGAAGAAGGTGCCTGTTTTAAGATAATGATTCAAAAATAAGGATGCGATAACCAATACCTGATACATTCTCGATACAGCCTTCAGGGACTTTTTTACGCAGACCACGAACTAAAGAGCGTATGGCATCTTGACTCATACCCTCATACGGCCAGATGGCATTTTCAATCTCTTCATAGCGAACCACTCTCGTATGATAGTGGGCAAGAAGGTCTAAAAAGAGTCGCTCATTTTTAGTTAGCTTGATATCAGATTCATTACATGTAACGATTTGGGTATAAGCGTTGTATCGGCATTCGTCTGAGAGTGAGATTGAGAATTTAGATTTATCTTCGATAAGTTTCATTGACTGTTCAAGGGCAGCTTGAAGTTTCTCTTTGGTAATAGGCTTAACCAGATACTTTACCAGCTGTAACTCTACGGCTTGCATCAAGTATTCGGTATCAGTGTGTGCCGTAGCAATGATGATCTGAACCGCACTGTCCTCTGCTCGGATATAACGCGCCATATCGATCCCATTAAGTCGTGGCATATTGATATCAGTGATGATAATATCGGGTTTGTACTCTTTCCAGACGCCTATGGCCTCTTTTCCATCTTTGGCTTCGAGAACCTCTTTACAGATGCGACGCAGATATTCAACCGCGTTGCGACGAACATCTTCTTCATCTTCGACATAGAGTATCGTGAAATTTTTGAGTAGTTCTTTCATTATGTATCTTCTTTACATGTAAGGATTAGGGATGAGGTATTTTAACATTAGAATTTAAAAGCCAAGCTATAACTAAGATGAAACCGATCACTCCAAATGGATTGAGCAGGCCATAAACGGATGCTAAGTAGACCAGCCAGAGTAAAATTGCTCCTAAAGGGGTAGGGACGCCTCTGAAAAATTTGGCAACTTCACCCGCGTCAGCATCGATGTTAAACTGAATCAGACGGCGCAGTCCTGAGATGACATAATAGATAGAAACGACGCCAGCAAGAATAAGAATTGCATTTGAACTTTCAATAAAGACGGCTTGAAAAATTAAAAAGACAGGAACCAATACAAAAGAGAGAAAATCGGCAAAGGAGTCGAGTTGGATGCCAAATTCATTGGAAAGCTCGTATTTTCGGGCGATTTTACCATCGATAATATCACAGGCACCACCAATCCATGCTAAAACAATCGCTATAAAAAAGTTGTTTTGTGTAATGAAATAGGTCGCCATTAAGCCTGCTGAGATATTGATCATCGTCACAAGGTTGGCAAGATTAAAGTGATGTTGCGAACGCCATAAAAATTGCATAAAGCTCTCTTTTTTTAAAAGAATTATATCCATTGGACTCTTAGATATAAGTTTTTACTAATGATAATCACTATCAATATTAATATAGCTTTAAGTTGATATTGATTATCATTTCTAAACTAAAAAATTACAGGAAAGAATAATGATAGATCAACTGTATCTTGCTAGCGTTGATACCACAGCAGAACAAGTTATTGAAAGACGTGCTATTCAAGAGCATGAAAAAGGTTTAATACACTCCAAACAGGCCTTTCGATATGAGGTCGTCAAAACGCTTCCAAAAGAAGCCGATAGTTTTAATAAAGCTTTTGACTATGCACAGCCTTTTGGTACGCTTCGTATGGCTTGGATTGATTCTGATATTATTAACGGAGATAGCACTGCTACTGCATTAGGGGGGAGTTTTGGTTTTAATACCGCTTCATTCTATGGTTTTAAATTACATGTAGGAGCAACGACTTCACAAAAAGTGCCGCTTCTCAATCCCTCTCAAACCTCTTTGAATCCAGATTTTTACGATGAAATTGGTGACTCTTTTACCTATCTATCTGAAGCAAGTATCGATTATGAGAGTGAAGAACTTTTTGCGCGATTGGGAAGAATTCGTATTGACACCCCTTATGCGGACAGTGATGATATTCGTATGGCGGCGAATACTTTTGAAGGCTTTTGGGCTAATTATGTAGTTGCGGATGATTTTATTGTGCAGACCTATTATCTGTCACAATGGGCAGGATATGATTCGGGTGACTCTCAAGATCTTTTTAAACCTCTGTATATCACCCAAGAGGGAGAGGAGGGCTGGGGAGCCCTTGGTGCTTCACTCTCGGTAGCATTTAACACGGATGATGAAGCCTCTTTATGGTATTACCATATTGATAAGATGAGTGATATCGCTTATGGTGAAGTGGCAGGGCATTTTACCATGACAGAACAGCATCATATTGAGTATGGGATACAAGCGTCTTATATCCAAGAGATCGATCAGTCTCATATAGAGGGGCAGGTTATTGGTGCGATGGCTATTATCGATTATGAGAATTTTTTCTTTGGTTTGGCAGGGAATTATGCCTTTGTTGATGAATATAAAAGTATTACTGATGGTTTTGGTGGTGGTCCCTATTATACATCGCTTGATGAAAGTACCATCGGTTTTGTGTCAGAACAGTCACCTGGTGTGGATGTTTTAAGTACTCGTATTGGAGTGGGTGCTGATCTAGAAATGATCGGTATTGAGGGCTTAACAGTAGAACTCGTTCATGGGCAGATAAAATCTACGGACGATTCTGAATGGTTCAAAGAAAATGATATGGCACTGACCTATATACCAGATGATCGCATCGAAGTCAGTGCCGTTTTTGCGAATTTTTATGTGCAAGAGAGTAAAGACAGGCTTGAAAATGATCATTTTAATCGCTTTGTTGTTCGAGCTGACTATAAGTTTTAACCTCTTATTAACTTGATAGTAATTATCATTACAGGAATAATCTATGAATACTAAAATGAGCTTAATGAAAACAATAACATCATGTGAACGCGGACGAAGCTTTCATATTACTAAAATACATGCAAGTGGCCCACTAAAAGAGCGTTTAATCTCTTTAGGGTTTATGAAAGGTGTTGCATTAACACTGCTCGAATATGCACCGGGTAAAAGTACCGTTGAGGTCAAAGTAGGAAAAATGCGCATTGCGCTTCGTAAAGAAGAAGCTGAGTTGATTGAGGTGAGTTGTGAAGAGCATTAGAATTGCACTTGTAGGTCAGCCTAATGTGGGTAAAAGTATGCTTATTAACTCCATTAGTAATGCCCGTTTACATGTAGGAAATTTTACCGGTGTTACGGTAGAAAAGTCAGAAGTGAATTTTGAGTTTCAAGGTTATAATTTTACGATTATTGACCTGCCTGGAACTTATGCATTTAATGATTATACGATAGAAGAACGTGTGACGCATGACTTCTTATGCAATGATTACTACGATGTTATGCTAAATGTTGTAGATTCTACCAATTTAGAAAAAAACCTTCAACTTACCGCTGAACTTATGAGTATGAGCCGTAAAATGGTGATCGCTCTGAATATGAATGATGAGGCTAAAAAAGAGGGTATCAATATTAATGCGGAGTATATGTCGCAACTTTTAGCGGTTCCTGCTGTTAAGGTCTCTGCCGTAGAGCAGACAGGACTGGGAAAACTTCTTAAAAAAATCCTTGAAGTTCATGAAAAAGATTTTAAAGAGCCAAAGTTAATTTTTTCAGAAGCGGTTGAAGAAGAGATAGAAAATATTACAGCTTATTTAGATCGTCACCATTTTAGTGCGAGTATTGCCAATAGAAACATAGCGATTAATATTTTACGTAATGAGGCAAAGACCTATAAAACCCTACATGATAATCCTATCTGGACCGAGTTACAGCCGATGTTAATTGAGGGAAGTAGACACATTGAGATGCACCATGATACGGATGATCTGAAAGAGGTCTTTGCAGAAGAGTTTTTTTCTTTTAATCGTGGTATTGTCTCTGAAACCGTTAAGGTGAAAAATCAAGATATTTTAGTCAGAACACTAACGGAAAAAATTGATTCACTCTTAATCCATCCTGTTTTTGGTATTCCTCTCTTTCTCTTTTTTATGTGGGGTCTTTTTCAGCTCACATTTGAGCTGGGGAGTATCCCGATGGATTGGATTGATGCTTTCTTTGGATGGTTTGGTGATGTTATAGGTGCGACAATATCTAATGATGCTATTCGCTCTTTGGTGGTTGATGGTATCATTGCAGGAGTTGGGGCAGTTATCTTATTTGTTCCTAATATTATTATCTTATTTATTGGTATCGCCTTACTTGAATCTACAGGTTATATGTCTCGCGTTGCTTTTTTACTTGATGGCTTCTTTCACAAGTTTGGCTTGCATGGTCAGTCTTTTATTCCTTTGGTAACGGGATTTGGGTGCTCTATTCCTGCGTATATGTCAGCACGTATTTTAAAAAATGATCGTGATCGTCTTTTGACGCTTTTTATTATTGGTTTTATGAGTTGTGGAGCGAGACTACCCGTGTATGTTCTTTTTGCCGGAGCATTTTTTGCACCGCAATTCGCTGGTAATATACTTTTTGCTATCTATCTTGGGGGCGCACTTATTGGGCTTGTCGCGGCAAAAGTCTTAAAAATGACGGCTTTTAAAGGACCTGATGAGCCTTTTGTTATGGAGATGCCAAAGTATCGTATGCCATCAGCAAAGCTGGTTTGGCATACGGTAGCTACGAAAACGTGGATGTACCTTAAAAAAGCAGGTACTTTTATTGCGGCAGCTTCCATGTTAGTGTGGTTTATGAGTAATTACCCTAAAAATGAGTTGATTATGAATGATTATGCCGTAAAAATTGAGCAGAGTATTAGCGATGAACGTCGTATGGCTTTAGAAAATGAGAGTGTACAAAAGCTGCTTGAAAACAGTTACTTAGGACATATTGGAAAATTTATAGAGCCTGTTTTTGAACCTCTTGGATTTGACTGGAAGATGGCTATCGCACTGCAAACAGGACTGGCGGCCAAAGAGGTTGTCGTGTCAACTTTAGGCGTCTTATACTCTTTAGGAAGTGATGTTGATGAAGAGAGTAGGTCACTTGCAAAAGTACTTCGGAGTGAGATCTCTTTTCCTTCTGCGATTGCCTTTATTGTTATCATCATGACGTATCTACCATGTCTCGCCGCATCGGTAGTCTTCACCCGTGAAGCGGGAAATGTTAAATACTTTTTTTACCTCTTAGGCTTCACTTCTATTGTGGCTTATTTCCTTGCCTTTGTTGCGTATAACTTGGCTCAGGCGCTAACATAAACAGTGAGATTACTGAATGCTATATCCAATACCGCGAATGGTTTTGATATAGTTTTTACTTTTATCAGGATCGATCTTCTCTTTAAGACGGTTAATGGCGACATTGACCGTTCTGCCTTGATAGTTCCCATTGGTTCCCCAGACATGCTTCAGTAGGAAGTCTCGATTAAGTACACGGTCTTTATGAATTATAAAAGTGTAGATGAGGTCAAATTCAAGTTTCGTGAGTTCGACTTCACTCTCTTCTATGTTGATCACACGGGTATTAAGATTGAGATGAATATCACGATAGCTGACTTCATTAGAGACCGTATTTACTTTACTCCGTCGTAAAATAGCTTCTATTCTAAGCAAGAGTTCTGTCATCTCAAAAGGCTTGGTGACATAATCATCTGCACCACGTTTGAACCCATCTTCAATATTCTCTTTAGAGCCCTTTGCAGTCAGATAGATGACGGGAATGTCCATCCCTTTTTCACGCATCATAGCGATAAACTCACTCCCTTCGATACCTGGAAGATTGCGATCCATTAAAATAAGATCAACACTCTCTTCTTCTAGTGCTCTTTTAACATTTTTAGTACTTAAAAACCCCATCGTCTCATAGCCCTCTTGGCCTAAACGGTATTCGAGGAGTTCAATAAGATCGCTGTCATCCTCTACTATTAGTATTTGTGCTTTCATATCATCACTCAATCATTTTTAGTGGAAGAATTCTATGTGAGTATTGTCTCAGTATGGTTACATGTAAAGCTGTAGCTGTAACCGAAGTGTTACCAAACTGTACTGTTGATGTAACAGAATCTTTTTATGATTCGCTCACTAAATTTATTCGGAGCATGACAACATGGCAACAACAAAAAGCGTATCAGCAATAGCACTAAGTGGTTTGACAGCAGCATTATTAGCATTTTCTGGATGTGGAGGCGGTTCATCTAGTGATGGAGGTAACTCTAGCTCTTCAGTAAGTTCTAGCTCTTCAGAGAGTTCAAGTTCTTCAAGTGAAGCAAGTACTGAGACACTACGCGGAGACATTACATCAGATAAGACACTAACATCAGATACAACATGGATCTTAGCAGGTAATAAGATTAAAGTTAAAGATGGTGCAACATTGACCATTGAGCCAGGAACAAAAATCTATGGTGAGTCAAAAGCATATTTAATTGTTACCAAAGGTTCAAAACTTGTAGCAAACGGTACAGCAGCACAACCAATTGTTTTTGATTCAGAAGCAGTTCTAAATGGAGATGCTCCAAAAGCTGGACAATGGGGTGGGGTGACACTTCTTGGTGGAGCTCAAGCTAATGAAGCTAATCTTTTCTATGAAGTAGATGAATCAGATGCTGACTTTGCATATGGTAGTACAGGAACTGAAGGTAATACTGAAAATAGTGGTTCACTAAAAT
>JAYEGP010000245.1:0-1929 GCA_034659135.1 Campylobacterota bacterium | reverse complement strand
GAGAGCGTATGAGGAAACCTTTCCTCTTCAATAATCTGATAGTGATGATGAAACACTACATCACTCTTGATCGTCATATAGAGCATAAATGAACTTTGGTAATTGTTGAGCTTTTCATATTTACTGTAAAATGAACGGATTTCCGGCGCATCAAAGTATTTTTGAGAATCATAGACGGTAGCGTTCATGATCACTTTTTTGGCTTTTATGATCTCGTCTTTAGTATAGATTATATAGTGATTGTCATTTTTTTCTATTTTCTCTACCAAACAGTTTTTTCGCACATCTTTCACTTTGGCTATGATCTGCTCAAAGAGTGTATCAAATCCTCCTTTGACATAATGGGTCTGGTTGAAGGTGTAGCCTAAAGAGAGTGCCGCGGTAAAGAAGTTAACCTCACGACTTTTTGCCTGAGCTACGATCATCAACTGTGCTTCTATAAAGTTGAGATACTCCTCGCTGATCTCACCAAAATATTTATTTATAAAGTCATAAGCATTGATAAAAAGGTACTTTTTAAATTTCAAAAATAGGGGTAGATAACTCATTAATGAGCGAAGTTTTGAAAACAGTGATCGGTTCGAGTAGTAAAATCCATTGTGATGATAAAAGGTATCGCCAATCTCATGAACCAGTGTCCAAAATGCTCTGTTTTTAGAATGGGGATAGGCCGCATCGAGTTCTACTAAAAAACGATCCAGATCACGATAACGTTTCACCTGCTTACCCTTTTGCACGCTCACGATACCCGGATCCGTCTCAATAAGATCGGGGGTGATGCCAAGCGTATCAAACATCTTTTTGACACTGTGCCCATTTTCATAGCCTGCGAGTGTTGTGGCTCCGCTGTTGTAGCGATACCCCTGATGCGAAAACGTAGAACTGCATCCTCCTATATGAGGCTCTTATTCAAAAAGTACCGTATCAAAACCCTTGGCATCGAGATACGCAGCGATACTACTGCCTCCGACACCAGAACCTACAACGGCGTAATCTTTCATTACCAAGCCACTTCCGTGGTTTTCATTGTCTCATACATGTTGGCGATACATGTAACAAATTCAGGATGGGCGTTGGGGGCTTTTGCCACACGATACTCTTCAAAATCAAGCTCCTCAGCAATCTCACGATACTCTATTTCAAGCTCAAATTCTGTCTCAGAGTTATCTAGCGTAAATGCTATCGGAAAGATGATGACTTTCTTCTTTTTCAAGCTTTTTAGCTTATCATCAAGATAAGGACGTATCCACTCCAAAGGGCCAAGTCGTGACTGATAGGCCAGATGTGTCTTGTGGAAATTCACTCCGGCATCCATTAAAGCATTTCGTGCATGATAGACATTATAACGAATATGTTTTTGATAGCTGTCACCTTTTTCAATGATCTTTTTAGGAAGACCATGCGCCGAAAAAACCAGTTCATACTCTGAGGCATCATCATTCCCAAGACTCTCTTTGATACGTTCTACAATAGCATTGATGTAAGAACGCTCTTTATAGTAATGATCGATCGTCTTCACTCTTGCCTTAATGCGAAGCTTGTCAAAGGTATCATAGAGATCATCATAACTTGAGAGTGTCGTTGTAGATGAGTAGTGAGGATAGAGGGGAATGGCATAAAACTCATCTACATCTCGCAGTGTATCGAGTACATCACTGGCAAAAGGAGGGGTATAGCGCATAAGCATATGAATCGAGGCATCGGTGATTTGCTCTTGAAGCGAATCGATCAACTCTTGTGTATAGCCAACAAGGGGGGATTTGCCTCCAAGGTGAGCGTAATTGGATTTCGCCTCCTCCTTGCGTCTCCATGTGATCAACTTCGCTATCATTTTTCTAATAGGCTTGGGTGCACCGATAATGCGTTTATCATTAAACATATTGTTTAAAAAGAGTTCCACTTCATCAAGATTGTTGGGACCACCCATAT
>JAYEGP010000244.1:0-1941 GCA_034659135.1 Campylobacterota bacterium | reverse complement strand
TTATGCATTATGAGAAAGATAAGCAAGATGAGATCTATTATCTTAAAGAGGGATTGATCAAAGTCTATAAAATTGATCGTTTTGATAATGAGGTTTTTATGTATAACCTTTTTAAAGAGACATTAATCTCAGAAATAACAGATTTTGAGAAGATCGGCTGTTTTGCAAATGCTGAATTTGCTATGAAGAGTGAGGTCTTAGTTATTGATTTTGATGGTTTTAAAAAAATATATACAGAGAGCCCTTCCCTTATGCTAGCACTTTTAAAAGAGTTTGCTATGAAAACAAAGATGCTCCAATGTATTATCAATCGTGAAATTGTTTTTGATGGAACAGCTAAGGTAGCATTCATGCTGATTAATGATATCGGAAGTTTTAATCATCTTAAAAAGCAGGAGATTGCCTACATGTTAAATATTCAGCCAGAGACACTCTCTCGTATTTTAAAAAAGTTATTACGTCAAGAGATTATTGATAATGATTCTGGGAAAACAGTTATTTTAAATGAAGCGCGTCTTCGTGAGATTTTTGAATAGGAGTAAATGATGCATAAAATTACGAGTAAAGTAAAGCTTATTGGTGGTGTTCTCTCTTTTATGATACTTGCAACAGTTTTGATAACGGTTTATATAAACCACATCTCTAAGCAAGACTCTATCGTGATTGATGTTGCAGGGAAACAGCGGATGCTCTCTCAAAAAATCTCAAAAGATGTTTTCTGGCTTCAAAGCCGTTTTGTAGTAGATTTTTCTGAATTAAAAAACTCGATAAAAGAGTTTGAAAACTCATTAGAAGACTTGATAAACGGAAATACTGAACGAGGAATTTATGAGCCACCTAAAGCGTGTATTAAAGAGCGTCTTTTACAGGTGCGCTCATTATGGTTGCCTTATAAAGAAAATGCAGAAAAGTTCATGCTTCTTAAAGAAGATACGCAGTTGCTAATGTCTGAACTACCGCATAAAAATGAAAAACTACTTGATATTTCAGATCAGATTGTGAAAGAGATGGTAAAAGTAGGGCTAAGTGGTAATTATATTGATGATTCTGGACGTCAGAGAATGTTAACACAGAAAATACTTTTGCATTCAACACAATACCTCATTACCGCCGAAGCCAAACATTTTAAAGCGTTTCATGAAGCTTATGGACTGTATGACATCACTCTAAAACGATTCATTCAAGATGAAGTTTTGACGAAAACGCCCCGTATTAAGCAGCTCTTGATAAAAAATGAGAAAGACTGGAGTCACTATTCAGACTATATTCTTGACCTGATGGAAAAACAGCGTCAAATTAATAGTAGTATAAGGTATATAAAAGATGTGAACCTTGTGCTTCTTGAGACGATGAATTCGGCAGTAGCCGCTTATTCAAAACATTCAGAAGCCCAAAGAGCGTTTTTGCAGTACTTTCAATATGCAGCGAGTTTAATAGCCTTATTTTTTATGTTGTATTCAGCCGTGTTGATAAAAGATATAGAAGCGCATTTTGACGAGTTTTTAAGACAATCTGAAGCGATGGCAAATTCTATGACAGATGAAGAAGTATCTTCACAGTTTGTAGATATCCACAATGAAGAAGATGAGTTAACATTAGCTTCAAGACATATGAGCCATTTTGCTATGAAAATGACTACGGTTTTAGAACATGCACAACAAGCTATTAATGAGTCAGAACAAGCAGCCAAAGAGTTAGCAAGTGTCACAGATTCTATGGATAGTAGTTTGGGGGATTTAGAGCTTGATGAAGCTTCCAAAAAAGATATTGACCGTACGATAGATACAAGTGAAGACATCGTGATACAATCCTTAGAAGAGCTCTCTAGTACTTCAAAACTTCTGACACAATTGCAAAATAATCTAAATCTGATTATCTCTAAAACGCAAAATTAATATCTTTACATGTAAGTAATAAATGCTTACATGTAAAGGTTACGCT
>JAYEGP010000243.1:0-1943 GCA_034659135.1 Campylobacterota bacterium | reverse complement strand
ATTAACTCAATAGTGCTATGGTAACAATAAGATCAAAAGCCACAAGAAGATAAAAGGCATTCTTATAAAATTGGACAGGATCACGTTCAAGTAGTGGTGTGTCTTTTTTGAAGTAAGGGATGACTTTATCTGGAGATTTAAGCTCATAAAAGAGTTCGGAATAGTGTGAATAGCGATCTTTTGGATCAATGGCTATGGAACGTAAGACAATAGAGTCAAACCAGTTAGGAATGTTTTTATTGTAATAACTTGGTGCTTTGGGAAGTTTAAATTTAGGAGTTTGAAAAGGTTCTATCTCCCCATAAGGATATTTACCTGTTAGTGCCCAATAGAGTGTGACACCAATGGAAAAAATCTCTGTTGCTTCATTGATACTTCCGCCACTAAAGCGTTCAGGTGCAAGATAACTAGGTGTTCCTGCTCGTGAATCCGTAGCGAAAATCTCGACAATAGAGCCAAAATCCACCATTTTAAAAGCAGTTCCTGCACTGTCTGCTTCACGATAGACAATAATGTTTTCAGGCTTGATATCACCATGAACCAGACCTAAGTTTAGCAGGTGCGCTTCTGCTTTATGTAAAAATTTTGCGAGAGCGATAGCGTTATCTACAGAGAGTCGTTCTCCATCTAAAAACTTTTCTAAATTATTACCTTCAATGAGTTCCATGAGGTAATAGCGAGAGCTTCTATCATCAGGAATCCAAGCATCTCCAAAAGAGCGGTGATGTATCTGTTTGGCATACCAGGCTTCATGGACAAATTCATCCAGAGCCTGCTCATCATCTGCACGCATAGGAAATTTCATAACAAGCGTTTGATGCTCTTTTGCAACCTTCCAGATTCGCTTGTGTTGCATCATCGGCTCAATTAAGCGATACCCATCAATGAGGTCACCTTTTTTGAGGTTTTGGGGAATAGGCAAGTCGAGATTTTTAAGTGCAGGTATAGGACTAAGCTCTTTAATAGAAAATATCTGCAAAGAGGCGTCATCACGTTCATTGTCTTGATGCTCACTTGTTACGGCATTAACAATAGTTTTTGCACTGAGACCTCTGTTAATCTGTTCATTTAAGGCCTCGTCATTGATTAAAGTGTAAACGCCATCACTGCATAAGATAAGACGATTCCCAACAGCAATAGTACTTACTGTGACACTCGGTTCTACATTTTCATAAAGACCACAGGCTTGAGTTAATACATGACTCATATGCTCATCATCCATATTGTGATCAACACTGAGAAGTGTAAGACCATACTCATCTTGGAGGTAAATATGTGAATCTCCAAGATTAAGCGAATAGAGTTTATCTCCCTCAATGACCGCTATCGCTAAAGTGCTTAAGAACGCAATCTCATCATATTGAGTCATGGACTCTTTAAATAAGATACGATTGATATGTTTAGTAAAAGAGATAAGAGTCTGCTCAATCGTCCAGTTTTTAGGACGGACTTTAAATTGATCAGTAAAAAATTTAACCGTCTGTCTTGCTGCCGCACCACCTTTGCGAGCACTTCCTACCCCATCACAAAGCACGGCTATAAGGAGTTCATTATTGATAATTTCATAGGCACAGGCATCATCACCTTTAATACCTTCAGCTTTGGGGCGAATAAATTCAGTAGCATGAGCTTTAAACACGAAGAACCTTTATATGTTAAGAATATTTCCAAGAACCCTCGAGCAGATTCTCGGAAATACTCTTAAGGGCAGAGTGCCCTAAAGAATTTAGATACGTCCGCCAGCAGAGGTACCCCAAGTGGTTCTCCACCGTGTTTTCACAAGAGAGATACCTAGAAGCGCAATAATAACAATCATTGCAAAGATCAAAAATCCAACGGTATAGCCATCAAAGGCACCTTTAGACCAACCGAGTGTTTTAATAAGCAAGAAGCCTCCAATACCACCAGCAGCTCCAACAAGACCCGTCATAATACCGATGTCT
>JAYEGP010000242.1:0-1978 GCA_034659135.1 Campylobacterota bacterium | reverse complement strand
TCCCACTTTTAAATAAAAGAGAAGCTATTAGCTACAAGGCAGATATCCGTAGGAGCTATGAATAGCTTCAAGGGTATCTAACGCAATAGATGATAGCTTCTCTTTTACCCGTAGGGCGA
The DNA here is from genome assembly GCA_034659135.1 of Campylobacterota bacterium. Lineage (GTDB taxonomy): Bacteria > Campylobacterota > Campylobacteria > Campylobacterales > Sulfurimonadaceae > S010-53. The sequence goes on along the minus strand of JAYEGP010000242.1, from coordinate 1,859 downwards.
GTATATTGCATCATATTGCTTCGTTGAAAATCCTTGAAGCTACTCGTAGCTCCTGCGGACTTTCGCCTTGCACTATGACGCAATATACTCGTTTAAAAGTGGGAATATATAAGTGGGATGTGTATAGCTAAAATGGCTTTAGTGGTGGCGCTTATCCCATAGTGTTTTTAAGGCCTCTCTGTTTAGGGTATCTTTCTTGATGCGCAAGCTTCTGTTTTGACTTTTTTTATACGCTATTCCAGAGAGTACAAGATCATCTTCTATAATTTCTGCATATTCAAAATTGCCACTCTTTTTATTGAAGAGTAAGACCACTCCATCTTCAGTTTCGATCCAGTGTAAAAAAGCATCCCCTTGGAGTCGTCCTTGAAAAGTGGAGCCATCACTATTGGAAAACGTTCGTGTCGAGGTTAGTGTTGATGTTGCAAAGAGGGCTGTTGCTAGCCATAGTAGTAGTAATAATTTCATAGGTAGTACCTCACCTTATTTGGATATCGTAGCGCTCATCACTTCACTGCGAGATGAGATGTTTTCGATAGTGATGAAATCTTTATGGTAATTGCTACGATTACTCTGATAGAAAAGATTTTTTTCATGGCCATGCTTGTAAGGAGAGATGTCAAGTTGTGCACGATTGGCTTCAATGAGAGCAAGCCCTTTGTTCTCTTTATTTGCGTTGACGGTATTGGATGCTTTGTTGGAATTGATGATAGTCTCATTCACTCTCCATAGCGCCATCCCACCCTTAAAGAGACCATCTATAGCAAAAAGTCCACGGTCATAACCGCTGTTGTTACGATTTTCGAGTAAAAAGTATTCACTATCATTGATGGGGATTTTTACAACATTGTAGTTATCAGAACTGTTTTCACTAAGGTTTACATGTAAGGCTGAGGCAGCGTCAATAAGCTCAGGCTCAACCCAGCCATTTTGAATCTTACTCCAAGCACACATATGTGCCGGTGATGTGCCTTCAGGTTCGCCAAAAGCCTTTGTTCCCCACATGCCAGCGCTCATTAAACCAAAATATCCAATTCCTGCCGAATCAGGCTCTGTTGAAGGCGTGGTGTCATACAGATCAGGAAGATCAAAAGCAGCGTGGCCTAATTCATGAGCGATGATACCTATGGAAGCATTGCGTCTGTTGTTATCATGGCGCTCACCAAAGACGGCATAATTACCATCACTTGAACATCCCATAATCGTGACATTATCAAGTTTAGCTACGTCAGAGCCTGTTATACAGTATTGATGGGCAAAAACACCGGGTAAGGTACTGATTCCGTACGCCTCCTCATTACCGGCAACAATAAAAATAATGAGAAGTTCTTCAGAGGAGAGGGCGTTATTGCTATCAAGATCATAGGTTGAGAAATCAATCTTGCTATCAAGTAGAGTCAGCGCTTGTTTAAAATCGGGATGTAAAAGTCTGTAGTTATTTTCAGGATTAGGATGATTTTTATTAAGCTTTACGTCCATAACCCCATCATTTATAGTGCTACTTGTCTCATCGACGGGGATAAAACTAAAAAGATTTTGAGAGTTTTGTGCATAAAAATGGTTAAGTTCTCCCTCTGCGTTTCCAAAAATTTTATTAGCCCAAACTGAGGGGTCTGAATCGGTGAATTGAATATCGTTATAACTTAGTTGAATAACGAGTAGTGCTCTGCTAATCTGGGTGATAGGGGGTGCTTCGTTTGGATTCTTGTCTGATGTAGGTGTTTCACCGCAACCTTGAAAGAGTAAAATGATAAAAATAAATAAGAAAAATGTCTTCATAATGGTAATTGTATCGTATAGAAGTGTATGAAAAGAAGACATAAGCGAATATCTTGGTTTTTCAAAAGCCACAAGACCTA
>JAYEGP010000241.1:0-1986 GCA_034659135.1 Campylobacterota bacterium | reverse complement strand
GATTCAAGACCCGCCTTGAGACATTTGGAAATGCCCAGTTCATCAATATCGTGTGCGCTAAAACTGACTATGTGATACTCACTGTTGGCTGTGATAAGCTCAAAAAGTGCTTCGCGTCTCTTCTGCGTGAGCTTTTTAGAGTCATTGAGCCCCTCGATGGGTTTGGTGAGTATCACTCCTGCCATGACCAAGGCTCCCGCAATAGGTCCACGACCTGCTTCATCAATACCGCATAATCTTTCCACTATAATAACCCTTATGAAAACTATATATACCTTAATTGTAGCGCTAAGTGCCTCACTTTTTGCTAACACCTATCATTATGAGTGTCAAGATGGCTATGATTTTACCGCGCGTCTTGATGGAAAAGAGATGACACTTTTTTTACCCCGAAAAACCGTTTTACTAAAACCCGTGGTGTCTGCTTCTGGAGCGAAATATTCTAACGGGGAGATAACACTCTTTACAAAAGGTGACAAAGCCCTCTTGGAACTTGACGCTCTCGGAGCTCTTACATGTAAGAACCATAGCCTCAAAGCGATGAAAGAGAGAGCCAAACATGATGGGTTTTATTTTAGAGCGCAAGGGAATGAGCCAGGGTGGACACTGTTTCTAGCTCATAAGAGTCAGTTTGTGTATGACTATGGCAAAGAGCGTATGGAGTTTACACTTCCTAAAGCCCGTCAAAGTGGTGATAGTACCCTGTATCATTACCGAGATAAAAAGACAACCATGATGATAGAACTTCATCACCGCACTTGTCACGATACCATGAGTGATGAAGTTTTTGATGTGATTGTTAGTATCAAAAAAAATGGGCGTCTTTTTACAGGGTGTGGTAATGTCATGAAGATGCGGAGTTTAAGTAGATGATACAAGAAGAGCAACTAACAATAGTGCTCATACCAAGTGTGAATGGTACGATTGAACACTTAGTTTAACTTATGAGGAGCATAAAAAATGAAACGCATTATTCAGATCTATAAAAAAGACCATCTTACTATTATTAGCCATATCCGTGGCTTGATGAGTTCTCTCTCTAAAGAGATGTTTGATCATCCCGAAGCGATACTGAAAAAGTATAAATACATCTATTTGAGCTACTCTGTAGATAGCGAGTTTAAGCAAAACTCCCCATCAACGTATCGCAACAGAGTTGTCACTGAGAATATTGGGAGTGACAAAAGCCACCATTTCACTAATGTCAATTTAAAAGATAATGATGTCTATATCTCAAGTCCATACATTCACCATAGCTCAGGAAATCCAAGCATCTCCGTGGTTCGAAAAATTGGAGATAGCTATCACGTTATTGATATTAATATGATACTGCTTCTTGAAGAGCTAAGACTGATTGAGTACAACAGCACCCACGAAAAAGTCATTAAAGCGGTCTATATCTTTGGTGCGAGTATTCTTGGCTTAATATCCTTTGCACTCATGGGATACGGGGCTTATGTTCTGTTGGCCCTGATGTTTGCTATCAGTTCGGCAGATTTTTTGCATGATATCTTTAAATCTATCGTTGCGGTTACTATCGGGTTGGCGATGTTTGATCTCTCGCGTCAGATTATAGAGCATGAGGTCTTGTTTAAATCCTTTGATAAAGAGGAGAACAGAGAGTTTAAGATATTAGGCAAGTTTTTGGTCTCCATTGTTATCGCACTCTCTATTGAGACTTTGATGGTTGTTTTTAAAATTGTATTGGATGATTATCAGAATATGTTGTCTGCATTTTACCTGCTCATTGGTACGACAGTGATGTTTGTCGGCTTGGCATATTTTCAAAAAACGATCAAAACCGAGAGTAAAAATGAAGAGTAGTTACCTCTTAGGAAGCCTTATGATAATCGGTGTCTCAGAATTACAAAAAAATAAGTATTTTTAAAAATCTAAGCGAAACGGTTCATATCGTAAAAAAAGTAAAGAAATTTTAGCAACAGTGTTACCAAAATCGCAGATAGAAAAAGAGAGTATTGCAGAGTG
>JAYEGP010000240.1:0-1994 GCA_034659135.1 Campylobacterota bacterium | reverse complement strand
ACTTTTTCATTTATGATGAGGGAGAACGTTACGGCATCGAGCGCTTCAGCGGTGGAGAGATCGACCTTGCCAACCTTGTACTACGCATCGCCATCTCCAAAACCCTCAGCGAACTTAGCGGAAGTGGCGGCGTAGGGTTCTTAGCGTTTGATGAGGTTTTCGGCTCTCAAGATGAAGAACGACGTCTGGAAATCATGGAAGCCTTTCACACCATCAAAGAGCAGTACCGACAGATATTTTTGATTTCGCATGAGAGTGAGATCAAGGGGATGTTTGAGCGGGTGGTGGAGTTGTAGTGACATATCTTACATGTAGGGTATTGCAAGCTCTGTATGCATTCCAATTCCACAGAAAAGTGCAAAAAGATGTCAGGTGATACCAATACCGAGTACATATGAAAACTTACATGTAAGAAATAATTCAAATATGCGAAAGAAGAATTCCTTACATGTAAAACCTTGATTGTGGACAACTACTAATAAATTTACAAAACGAACCAAAAATGGTACAATATGTCATGGATAAGAAAATCAAGGTGGTTTTTTATAAAACAGCATCGGGAAATGAGCCAGTACGTGAATGGTTGAAATCTTTAGATGCAGAAGATAGACTGATTATTGGCAGTGATATTAAAACGGTTGAGTATGGCTGGCCTATTGGCATGCCTGTTTCACGTCCACTAGGCAATAAACTTTACGAAGTTCGTAGCAGTATTACCAATAAGAGAATTGCCAGAGTACTTTTTACTATCATAGACAATTATATGGTGTTGTTAAGTGGATTTATTAAAAAGACACAACAGACACCAAAAGAAGAGATCGATTTAGCCATTAAGAGAATGAAGGAGATTAGATGAAATTAGAAAAAGGTATTGGTAGTTCATTTGATGATTTTTTAGCAGAAGAAAATCTGTTAGCTCAGGCAGATGCAATAGCTATTAAAAGAGTCATTGCCTTTCAACTTGAAGAGACTATGAAAAAAGAGCATATTACTAAAACAGAGATGGCAAAACGTATGAATACAAGCAGAACCGCTATTAATCGTCTACTAGATCCATTAAACACCTCTATTACTCTTGCAACAATAGAAAATGCTGTTGCGGCGATGGGAAAACGCTTACAGATACAGATTGTTTAGTAGTTATATGAAAGCTTACATGTGAGAATCAGTTATAATACTTTTAACTATTCAAACTCTATTAAAGGTAAGTCATGCACTCATTGCGATTAGACCTTGACAACTCTGTCTATACACAGTTTTTATCTTTTGTGAAGCAGTTTAAACAAGATTCAGATACCTTTTTTATTGTATTGAAACATTAATCCCTCACCATCAATTTCCCATCTTGGTCGTGTGGTATAATTTTGGAAAGATACAAGGGGAGAAAGTGCAAACAATCCAACTTAAAGTAAGAGACGATATAAGTCAAACAGTATTGAATTTTTTAAATCTATTGCCAAAAAATAGCGTAAAGATTGAATACCCAGAACCTAATGAAGAAGAGATACAGGCAAAGCTCAAAAGAGCAAAAAAGAATCTCAAAGAGGGAAAAGTTTATAGCGCACAAGAGGCGAGAGAAAAACTACTTAATAGGCTCAAGTAGTGGCGGTAATAATCACCGATGAAGCTTATAATGATTTGGCGAATATTTCAGATTTTATAGCACAAGACTCATCAAATAATGCAGAAAAATTTATCAATGAGATTTTTGAAGCTATAGAGAATATTGAAGAGAATCTTTTGATGTATCGCAAAAGTATCTACTACGGAGATGAAAAGCATAGGGATATGATTTTCAAAAAATATACAGTGGTTTTCCAAATAGCCAAAAGTGATATAAATATTTTGGCAGTTTTTAAGGCGAGAAATTATCAAAAAAAGAAGTAGGGGTCAGCGAACCAATACCGAGTACATATGAAACTTACATGTGAGAAATACTTCAAATATGCGAAAGAAGAATTCTTTACATGTAATGAATAAACTTAATTAAGGAA
>JAYEGP010000239.1:0-1996 GCA_034659135.1 Campylobacterota bacterium | reverse complement strand
AATCGATCCCGTTGTATTCACTTCAGCAGTTGTTATCCTGCCATTAACTTCATTTGAAATATTACATGTAGTCGTCGCATCAAAGCTTTCACTACTACCACACCCTACAATCAGCATACCAACTACACTTAATGATGAAACTAATAAATATCTCATAACCACTCCTTTGATTTTTTCTTAAAACAATATAACATAAAGATGTCACGTTTAACGTCACTGATTTTTTTAAGTCTTATATTCTCTCTTTTTCAATACGAAGTGTGCTACTATTAGAAATAAAGGAGTTCCATAATGAAGCGATTTCAGATGCTGATGTTAGCACTTTTAGTGACGGGGAATATGATTGGTGCCGGAATTTTAGGGATGCCTATCACTACTGGAATTGCAGGTTTATGGCCCTCTCTTTTGATCATGCTGCTCTTTAGTTTTGGAATGCTTTTTTCCGCTTTGGTACTTGCTAAAGAGACAAATAGCATACAAAAGGAGAGTTTTAATCTTCCAAGTCTGTATGAAAAATATCTCGGTACGGGTGGCAAATGGCTTGGGGTTATTGCCAATCTCATTATCTTATATGGCATTATGATAGGTTATCTTGCAGGTGGGACTAAGATTATTGTTACCATTTTAGATCTATCAGGATTTTATGAGCCTCTCATTCTTTTAGCACTTTTTCTTAGCTTCACCGCCTTAACACTCTCGGGTATGTCCATCATTCAAAAATACAATACTGTTTTAATGCTCTCACTCTGGATCGCTTTTTTTATTTTAGTCTTTATGGGCGCCTCGGGAGTAGAGATAAAACGTCTGCACCATGTTGATTGGGGCTATCTTCCTATGGCGGTGCCGCTTATTGTCGCTAGCCTCTGCTTTCACAATATCATTCCTACGATCTGTCGAGAATCGGGCTGGAGTCAAGATATCTGGAAACCTATTGCGCTAGGACTTCTTATCGGTATTGTTATGAATGTTATTTGGATTGTTGTCGGTATCGGCGTGGTTCCAGAATTTGGACACATCAGCCTAAATCAAGCACTCCATTCAGGTATTCCTGTCACTATCGAGATGTCACAAATCTTAAAATCAGATGCCTTTGCCTTGGTTGGTATGGTATTTGCCATCATTGCCATTACCACCTCTTATGTCACCAGCGGTATCGGTTTAAAAGATTTTTCTACTGATCTTTTTGAAAATAGTTTTGGCATTCATCAGCAGTGGCTTATTATGTCAGTCTCATTTATCCCACCATTGATCACCGCCTATTTTTTTGCTGACATCTTTCTTGAAGCTCTTAATATTGCCAGCGGCATTGGCGTTGTTCTACTCTTTGGTGTCTTGCCTAGCATTATCTTTTATCAAAAAGCGACTTCCTTTTTAGAAAAAAGTATGGCTGTTTTCTTTTTTACTGTTTTTGCTATAGCGCTGAGTATCACAACGCTTCAGACTTTTGGTATCTTACATCTGCATCCTAACCTCATGCAATAAGAGCTTATTCGTCAGCACTCTTTACGAGTTTGCTTAAGGTGTCATTGACATTCTCTTTATCAAAATAGAGTGATTGTGAAGGAAAAGCGAACTCTAGATTGTGTGCTTCAAGAATTTCCCAAATTTTCAAAATCACATCTTCTTTTATCGCTAACCACTCTTGCCAGACGACAGTGTTTGAAAAAGCATAAACTAAAATGTCCATTGATGAGGCTGAGAGTTGGTCTAGGTAGACAAGCTGTGTGGTCTTAATGCCGTACTTATCTTCAAGTGAGAGTAGCTTTTTCTCTTTTCTATGGCGGGCTTCATACATGTTGCGGTCATACTTTTCAGATGAGACAATTCCTGGGTGTTGTTGGAGCATTGCACGAATGGCTTCAATGGCTTCGGTCAGTTTTTGACGATCCGATCCATACGTCACTCCTATATGCATCTTAATACGTCGACCCACCTGTCTTCGGTTCCAGTTTTTCAGTGCGGCATTAGCAAGCTTTTCATTAGGAACAGAGATAAG
>JAYEGP010000238.1:0-2013 GCA_034659135.1 Campylobacterota bacterium | reverse complement strand
GCATTACTCTTTACATGTAAGCTCATACCGACACTGCAAAAAGGACACTCTAATGTATAGCCACAAGCTTCACAGATCAGGTATTTGAAATTGGCGCGTGTGGGTATAAAGAGTATTCCTTGACGTTTGGCTTGTACATTTCGTGATACTGCTTCCTCTAAAAGTGGCGACATTACTTCACGAGAGGGCTCAAAAATAAAATCACGACTGCTCTCATGATACCCCCCTTTGAGCCTAAAATGAGGGAATTTCACGTAGCTTGTGAGTGAGGGGGTAGCGCTTCCTAAAACAACGGGAATACCGAGCTGTTTTCCCATATAGATCGCAACATCACGCGCATGGTAGCGTGGACGTGAGGAGGATTTGTAGCTGTCATCATGCTCTTCATCAACAACAATAATACCTAAGTTTTCAATGGGCAGAAAAAGTGCAGATCGTGGACCCGCTATAATCATCGCTTGACCCGTTAAAATGCTCTCAAGTGTTTTCTCTTTCTGCTTTTTGCTCATCTTAGAGTGCCACAAAACAAAAGCATCCCCAAAATGTACTTCAAAACGTATCTTCATCTGAGGCGTTAGCGATATTTCAGGGAGTAAAAAAAGCGCACGTTTCCCTGTGTGCGTCAGCTCTTGAAAGTATTTCATATAGATTTCGGTTTTGCCTGAACCGGTGTCGCCAAAAAGCAGAGAGATTTTCTCTTTTTTTATAAACTCAAATGCCTCAGACTGCTTAGTGTTTAGTTTGATTTTTTCTTTACACCCCAAGAGCACTTCCTCATTCTTCACAGCGCATGTAAGCTTCTTCTCTTGTGCTTCTATCACAGTACTCAAAGGCGTCATCAACATTAAGGCTTCGCCTAAAGAGGCAACATAGTACTCGCTTATAAAAGAAGCTAGCGATATCTGAGCATCTGAAAAATACGCATTCTCAACGCTGATGATATGTTCTGTTTTAAAACTTGGCTTTTGAGTTTCTCGAAGAAAAACGCCGCGTTTTTCTTGTGACTTTAGAGGGACTTTAACTAGGGTATTTGGCAGCACTTGCTCTTGTGATGAAAATACAAGAGCTTCAAGAGGTGAGCCTAAAAGGGAGATAAAATAGTAATACACTTTCGTACTATATACCTAAAGTAAAAACAGACATCTTTGATCATTAGTATCATCGCCAAAAAGTGCAACATCCGCAGTATCTGCAGCAACACCTTTATCTAATTGCGCTATATAGTCACTATCACCCCTAAACAGATGTACTTGACGTTCAGAGATAATGGCACTCCAGTTAGAAGATACATCGGAGCGAATTTTTGCTATTTCAGCATCATCTCGTGTTGCAGCTAATTTTGGTACAGCAATGGCAGCTAAAATACCAAGAACAGCAATGACAAATACTAACTCAATCATAGTAAAAGCAACTCTATTTATTATTTTCATTGTAATTGCCTTTTAGACTGATATTAAATATATTGTATCCTAAGTTTAGATAACTTTGTGTAATTTTAAAATCTTGATGGGATTTTTGTAGACTTAGAGTAAAGAGTGACTTGAAATTCTTATTTTTAAAAATTTCATAGGCTATACTCTTTCGGTTTCGTTTGTGTTATCTCTCCATCAGGCAACTGAAAATATATCTAACCATTTTTACTATATACATTTGCCACACCATTGTCTAAACTTTTCTTTTGCGCCTCTTTAACAGCTTTTGATGCTATTTTTAAAATATCTTTATGTCACCTTTTTTAGGTAAGAAAATCCTACTTAAGCTACTTTTATATCGATTTTTTTATCAAATGTTTTAGCAAGTTTTTGTAAAAAGTCTATACCTATGTTTACTGAACCGTTCTCAATTCTACTGATTACAGTTTGAGTCGTTCCCAGCTTCTTTGCCAGTTCGGATTGTGTCAGCTTGTATTGAATTCTGATACCAACTAAGATATCAACAATTTTATAGCGTAACTCTTTTTGTTCAAACTCTTCTTTAAACTGTGGGTCTTTTAATGATTCGTTTAAGTCTTGT
>JAYEGP010000237.1:0-10318 GCA_034659135.1 Campylobacterota bacterium | reverse complement strand
ATGCGGAATAATCTCTATTATTAATTACCTAATTGTTACTGGAAAATTTCATTCATGTAATATTCAGTACTTTAAAAAATTACAAATAATATAAAAACAGTGAGGTAGACAATAAGAGTGCCACCCACATGACCATACCACCTAATGAGCGGAAATTTGACATAAAGCCCTGCGGACCAAATATCTGAGTGGCAGCAAGCTGAACCGACTCTTGCAGTCGTTGTGCCTTACATGTAAGTGCAGCGTAGTACGTCATCCAAACATTAGCGATGCTGTAGATAAGCTTAGGAAACAACCGACGGTAAACCCACTCGGCATCAAGATTAACTGATTTGAGTTCAGGTGGGTATATGCCAGCAAGCTTCAACCAGGTAAAGGCCAGTGCTGAAAAGAAAAGTAGTTGCAGTTGTGTCAGTACATGGGTGACATCATAAGGCGAGTAGTCCATTGGCCAAGGCATCATAGCGTAAAAGGTTTGAGGAAAAACACCAATGGCTATACAGAGCACAGCACTAAGTGCCATAGCTATCAACATTGTATTTGGCGCTTCTTTCGCTGATTTTACATATTTGGAATCATGCGAAAAGAAAGCAAAAAATGGAATTTTAATACCGGCATGATGAAATACCCCTGCAGCGGCGAACAGGAGTATTAACCAGACACCAGTGTAACCTTCTATCAATACTGCACTCACTATCATCGATTTACTGACAAATCCACTAAACAGCGGAAAGGCCGATATAGAGGCGGCACCAATCATAGAGAAAAAGGTTGTTTTGGGCATTCGTTTATACAGACCCCCCAATTCTGAACCACGCATTTCACCCGTAGCATGCAGGACTGCCCCCATACTCATCATCAACAGTCCCTTAAAGATCACATCAGCAAAAGCATGTCCAACAGCACCATTCAAGGCCAACTCAGTACCGATACCGATACCAACAACCATAAATCCTATCTGGTTGATCAAGCTATAGGTCAATACACGTCGCAAATCATTTTCAATAACAGCGTAGTAGATGGGAAAGAATGCCATCACGGCACCAATATAGATCAATATCTCCTCACCAGCATAAGAGCGAGCCAGCGCATATACCGCAACCTTTGTGGTAAAGGAGCTTAAAAATACCGTCCCACTTACAGTTGCCTCGGGGTAAGCATCGGTAAGCCAGTTATGCAGTAGTGGGAAGGCACTTTTGATACCAAAGGCAAGGAAGATAAGCCAGCCGCCTGGACTATCCAGACCAATGAAGTTGAAATCCAGACTTCCAACGGATTGATAATAAATAACGATACCAGCTAATAACAATAAGCCCGAAATGACTTGTATGACTAAATAACGCATACCAGCGTGCAGTGATGCTTCACTTCGACGAGCAAAAATCAGTACCGATGATGTAAGCGCCATTAACTCCCAATAGATGAATAGAGTCAGCATATCACCGGCTAAAACAGCCCCTATTGCACTACCCGCGTACGCTTGAGCGGCAAAGTGTTGAAGGGTGTCTTTATGATATAAGGCATAGATATTACCTAAGAGTGCGGCAATACAGAACAGATAGCCAAAGAGCATAGAGAGTCGATCTATCCGTATCGGTGTCATATCAAAACTCATTAGCGTGAACGTATAGGTGTGTCCAATTTCAAGACTATAGAGACCATATGCAGCAATTATGGGTGTGCCTAGCATAATGGCAGCACGTAGCCAGCCGCGGGTAAAGAGCGTGAGAATAGCTGCTAAAAAGAATGGCAAAACCGGTAAAAAATCAGCCATCATTTTTTACTCCTCTCATCTAAGTCACTCATATTGGATTGCTCTTCTTTTTCATTAACTGCATTTAAGTCAGTAGCAGGCGTATCTTTAATCTCGTAATAGTCTTCATCACGCATCACTAGTTTGCGCAATTCACGTGCTAGCAGTACCAGAACCACACAGGCAAGAAAGCCGTATATGGCATAAAACCCGATAAAGGATTCAAAAGGGTGGACGCTATGGCGATGTATGACAAGATCCATAGCAAACAGTACAATACAGCTGACAAATAGTGCTCTTATCAGCAGTTTTACATTTTTGGGATTATCAAAGAGGTGTTTTTTATTACTCATTGTGCTATCTGCTCCAGAAGATTCCATATCGGATTGACCATAAAAAAGAGTACCAGACATCCGGTTGTGGTTATGATGATTGCAATCAAACTAAAGGTTGGTGCTTCTTTGATGCCAGAGTTATATTCAGGATCAACAGGTTTGGCAAAAAATGCGCGTATCGGGATCTCCACTAGATAAAAGATACTTAAGAGCGAACTGATCAATAAGACGATCAATAAGACAAGATTATGCGCTTCCATGGTTGCCTGCAATAACAGCCATTTGCTCCAACTACCTCCTAGTGGCGGTAAACCAACAATAGAAAGCGATGCTAGTAAAAATGCCAGCATCGTAATCGGCATCATACGACCAATGCCGTTTAATTCTGAAACAGAGGTTTTATGCGCACTGACCAAAATGGCACCTGCAACGAAAAAGAGGGTTATCTTAGCAAAGGCATGCATGGCTATATGCATACCTCCTGCAATCACTCCACCAGCAACTCCGAGCATGGCAGCTAGAATAATATAGGAGAGTTGGCTGATCGTTGAATAGGCGAGTCTTGCTTTTAAGTTGTCTTTATTCATTGCTATAATCGATGCACTTATGATTGTAAAACCAGCCAGCAAAGAGAGCCAATAGGCACTATCGAGATCTCCAATCAAGTCAATGCCAAAAATATAGACAGCTACTTTCAAAATGGTAAAAACTCCGGCTTTAACGACAGCAACAGCATGTAAGAGTGCAGAGACAGGTGTAGGGGCTACCATCGCAGCCGGTAACCAGCGATGAAATGGCATTAAAGCCGCTTTACCGGTTCCAAAAACAAAGAGTAGCAACAGGCCACCGAGTATAGCAGGTTCAGCTTTTCCAGCAAGGATTCCGCCTGGGGTAAATTCTAATGTTCCACTCAAAGACCACGTCCAGATAATAGCCATCAATAAAAAGCCTATTGAGGTCGTCATCAAAATGCCCAGGTAGGTCCAACCCGCACGTCGTGCTGCCTCTGTTCCTGCATGCGTGACCAGTGGCAGGGTAAAAAGTGTTAACATCTCATAAGCTAGAAATAGAGTCAATAAATTCGCTGAGAGCGCTATGGCTATGGTAGCAAAAATCGAGATAGCAAACGCCGTATAAAAACGGGTCTGATTCTCTTCATGATGCGAACGCATATAGCCGATAGCATACAGCGAAGTTACAGGCCATAAAAATCCTGCTACTGATGCAAATACGAGCCCTAATGGCTCAAGGCGAAGCGCCAAAGATAAGCCGGGAAACGGTTCAAGTAGCGTTAAAGTTACTGGATGCTGAAAGTCATAGTTAAACGCCAGACTAACTACTACAAGAAGTAAGGATATTCCACCAACAAGTGTTACTGTCTCACGTAGATTTGGTTTTTGATGGAGTAGCATTACTCCAACAGCTGTTAGTAGCGGAATGACCAGCATTAAAATATAGTGCAGTTCAATACTCATGGTGTTACACCTAGAAGTTGATCAACAGCAAGTGATGATAGACCCAGGCTAAGATCACTATCTAAGCCAAAGTAGATATTACTTAGAGCAAAAATCCATAAAGCGGCTAACATGGTTTTGGGTACTTTTTTGCGGATTTGTCCCTCAGGTACCGGCCGATAATAAGCAACCTCAATGACCCGACCTACATAAATCAGTGTCAATACTGAAGCTAGCAAAATTAATAGCGCCAATGGCCATAAAGATGCATCAAGCAAGGCGGTAACCAGATACCATTTGCTGACAAAACCGGCAGTTCCTGGTATCCCTATGAGGCTTAAGCCACCGATAACAAAAGCAGCCATAGTCAATGGCATAGTCTTAGCAATACCTGACATTACCGACAATTCAGTACTAACAAAACGGTAGCTAATAAGCCCAAGTGCCATAAACAGGGTTCCTTTGATCAAAGCATGGTTAAACATGTGAAGCAATGCAGCAGTAAAACCTGGCTGACTTGCCAATCCAATGGCTAGCAGAATATAACCTATTTGAGCGATACTAGAGTAAGCCAGCATACGTTTGACATTGTTTTGATACACCGCATAAACCGAACCGGCCAAAATACCGATGGTACCGAGTATCATCAAGAGTTTGTCAAATGGCATCTGTTCAAGTGAGAACTCAATGCCATAGAGAGTTAGCACAAAACGAATTAGTACATAAATGGCCACCTTGGTTGCCGTTGCTGCAAGGAATATTGAGACGACAGAAGGACTATAAGCATAAGCGTTAGGCAGCCACTGATGCAGAGGCAGCATGGCTGCTTTAATACCAACACCTATGGTGATAAAGGCGAAGGCGGCACGTATCGCATTGGTATCAGCAACTGCCGGTAAGCGTTCGGCCAAATCTTGTATATTGAGCGTTCCTGTCATCACATACATAAAGCCAATGCCAATAAGAATAAAAGTAGCCCCAATAGTTCCCATAATAAGGTAGTGAAATGATGCATGCAAGGCACGTCGGTCACGCCCCATGCTTATCAGGGCATAGGTAGAGAGTGAAGATATCTCCAAAAAGACAAAAATATTAAATGCGTCTGCCGTAACACTGATACCAATAAGGCCAGCTAAGACCAATAAAAATGCAGTATAAAAGAGAACATGATTGCCCTGGGGAATCTCATCATCAACACTTCTCAGGGCATAGATAGTGACTAGAAAAGCTGAAACGGATAAAATTAATACCATTAAGGCACTCAGGGCATCAATACGAAGCTCAATTCCAAGAGGAGCATCCCAGCCACCGAGTGTATAGCTGATCTCATTGAGCTCTTGCACCATCACTATTAGGTTGATCGAAGCATAGAGTAAGAAAATGGATGTCAACAAGGTGATTAGCCAGGCAGCTTTTCGATGATTAAGCAATACAATCAATGCTCCTGCCAGCAGTGGTAAGACAATAATAAGAACAGGTAAGTGCATCATGAAATCCATCTCTTACGCCTTCTTATCAAGATGATAGTCATTACTATCATCCATATCACGAATATCATCTTCATCCGTACTGCCATAGGCTTTTTGAATACGGACAATAAGGGCTAATCCTACGGATGTCGTTGCAACGCCAACCACAATAGCTGTCAGAATGAGTACATGAGGCAAAGGATTTGAATAGAGATCGATATTATCAGTAATAATAGGGGGATTGCCTTCTGTTATTTTTCCAAAGCTAATATAGAGTATAAACACCGATGTCTGAAAAACAGAGAGTCCAATCAGCTTCTTAATTAAATTGGATGATGCAATGACCATATAGAGTCCCATCATCATCAGAAAAATAACAATCCAGTAGTTAAAATGTCCTAATATCTCATTCATGATGATTTACCCCAGAAAAAGAGTAAAAGATTAGCAGTACTGTGGAAAAAACTGCTAATCCCACACCCGCTTCAACCACTAGTATCCCGATGTGCTGGCCGCTGATAGGATTGGAAGCAAGCGCGCTATAGTCGAGAAAAGATCGGTTAAAAAGCAGACTTATCAGTCCAGTCACTCCATATATTAATACACCCAGTGCGGCTAATCGCGGTAAAATCGTACAAGGCACAACTTTTCGAGCGTAACCTTCACCAAAAACCAGACCATAAAGAATAAAGCCGCTGGCAAATATGACACCGGCTTGAAACCCTCCGCCTGCTCCAAAATCACCATGAAACTGAACGTATAGGCCAAATATTAAGATCAAAGCTATCATCGGTTTAACCACCACCCATAAGACCAAGTTTTTTTCCGGTTCCCGCTTAGGCTCTACATGCCCCATTCCCAACAATAGCAGTACAGCGACACCAGCACTGAATATCACTACGGTTTCACCAAAAGTATCAAAACCACGAAAACTTGCCAATACTGCAGTTACGACGTTGGGAATATCAATACTTTGCTGAGTCAATTGAATGTATTCAGGGGCAATATGCTGATGTATCGGTGCATTGGCATCTCCCATGTTGGGAAAATCGGCTGTACCGTAGACGAGGGCAGCACCCGTGAGTGCAACTATAAACAGTCCTAACCGTGAATGTCGGTGCTTAATATTCTCAAATGCTCCGGTAAGACGTAGCGCAGATAACATCAGTACTGTGGTAAATCCTGCGCCAACCGCAGCTTCGGTAAAGGCAACGTCTACTGCGTCGAGATCAAGAAACAGCAAGGCGGTAACAAAGCTAAAGATACCAAATAGCATGGTAGCGGCAAACAGATCCCTAATTTTAATGGCTGCAAAAACAATGAGTATCAAAAAGGCTAGCAAACAGATATCGATCAGCAGTTCAAGATTCTCGATCATTTTGACTCCTTACTTAAAGTCTCTGTTTTAGCTTCTGTTTTCTGAGTGTTTTGAATTTCTATTTCTGGTGTGATACCGCCGTGGGCTGCAGCACGGCACAAAGCATGCGTGATGGTTGGATTGGCAATGATCATGATTACAATGATTAACAACAGTTTGGCAGAATCGAGTGCCCATCCAGTATCAAGTATGATACCTATAATCAACAATGTTGCAGCAAGTGATTCGGTAACACTTGCTGCATGCAGTCGAGTGTAAAAATTAGGGAGTCGTAACAACCCGACTGCCCCAGTTAGGGTTAAGATACCCCCAAGAAGTAAACAGATGTCGCTTAACCAGTCGATTACTATCATGATTTCTCCCCATGTGGGTTGTACTCTTCAAAAAATCGCATGACAGCTAGGGTTCCAACGAAGTTGATGAGTGCATACATCAATGCAATATCGACATAACTGGACCAGCCCAATGCATGTCCTCCAACAACAATGAGTAAAACGGTTTTAGTACCAAAGGAGTTGACGGCAAGTATGCGGTCATAAATACTCGGACCCATAAAGGCACGAATCAGGGTAAATGCGAGTGTAATCAACAAGGCAAGAACAGCAGCAGCAATCATTGAGGCTGCTCCAAGCGTTTAAGACGTTTTTCCATATCTCCCGACTCCAATGCATCCAGACTCTCAGCATTGAGCGCATGAACAATAAAATAATCCTCGCCTACCTCAGTAGTTACCGTCCCAGGTGTCAATGTTATTGAGTTTGCATATATCGTTTTTATCAAGGGGTCTTTTAGGCTTACGTTAATCTTGCGGTAAGCGGGTTTGATTGGCAGAGATGGAGACCAGATACGACGTGCAACATTAATATTATCAAGAATCACCTGCCAAAAGAGCCAGCCAAGGTAGGATAGCATCCCCACAGATATTAATACACGAGCAGGAGCCTTGTCGTTATGATCCATACGATAAACTAACCAGATGACCAGAATTACCGAGGCCAAACCAAGAGTCAGCAACAGTGCACTGAAGTGTCCTGATAACAAAATCCAGAATAAAAAAAGTATGCAGGCAAAAATTAGATAAAACATAACAGGTATTATAAATCTTTTAAAAAAAATTGAGCTTAAATACTACTCTATAAAATCGACAAGATTCAAATAAAGCTTTTTTTAGTCAAAAAAAGGTAAGATTTAGAGAAGGAATAGCCATGAAAACCTTAATGATATTATTTAGCTTCATCTTTTTTGCATTTGCATCTACACCAAATCCCAATGCTTTAGCCACAATATCTAAAGTTGAGGGCAAGGTTAAACTTTTGCGTATGGCGAGTATTAAAAAGCAAAAAGCGCTAAAGGGTGAAGTGCTTTTCAAAGGCGATAAACTCATAAGCTATACTCAGGCCAAAGTTGTACTGACGCTGACAGATCTCTCTAAAGTCATCATCAATGAAAACACTGAGTTCATATTCTTAAACAGCGATAACATTAAACAAGAGAGTGGAGAAGTCTATTACAATATCAAAAGTAGGCACGCGTCACGGGGCTTAAAAGTAGAAACACCTTTTTCCATCATCGGTATCAAAGGTACAGAGTTTTTCATACAATCTTCTAAAAACAGCCAAGTCGCCCTCAATGAAGGAACCTTAGGAATCGAATCTTTACAAGCCAGTTTTGAGCTTCATAAAGAGAAGATTATGAGTGAATTTGAAAACTTCAAACGATCCCAAGATGAAGCCTTTGAAATCTATAAACAGCAAGCTCAAAACAGAGTGGTTACCTATGTTAAGCAGTTTGATCTTGAGGCGTCTAAAGTCCTCAACTTTAAAGATGCCGGCAACTGTCTTGAGGATTGTGAAAGCTATGTCAGTGAGGATACCTTTACTGATGACATTCAAAAACGCTTCAAAGCGTATCAGCAGATGTTAAAAGAGTAATAACGTGACCAATCGAGTGAAATATTTAAGCATACTCTTCTCTGTTTCACTTCTCTTCTTTGGAGCGTACATCACCAAACTTGAGCCTTTATACAGTTTTTCTCTACGTTTTAATGATTTTAACTTTGCTTTACAAGATAAAAAAGCTTCTCAAGAGATCGTATTTATAAGTATCGATGAAGCGAGTGTCAACACCTTTGGCAGATGGCCTTGGAATAGAGATATATTAGCACAAGGTATAGACAAGCTTGATACCTCCAATATATTAATCCTCGATATGGTCTTTTCAGAACCGACAAGGCAAGACAAACTGCTCGCAGATACTCTTGAAAAACATGAAAATACCATTTGTGGGTTCTTTTTACGCCATAAAGCTTCCATGTCAATCAACGCTACGCAACTCGATCTTATCAGTGATTCCTCTTTGGAACGACTTGCTTCTGAGATTGCTAATGAAAGACGTTTTGTTCAGGGCAATGAGGCCGAAGTCAACACAGATTTTCTCTTATCCTCATGTGCTTTTAATGCTACCTTTTCTACACTACGCGATAAGGATCAGCTTTTAAGAAAATACCCTTTAGCCTTTAATTTTCAAGAAGAACTTTACCCCTCTCTAGGCATACAAGCCTTACGAGTCAGACTCAATAAAGATCTTTTAATACAAAGCCCTGACTCCTTTATATTAGGAGAGCATGTCATCTCAGCCGATCATCAAGGATTCGCATCTTTGAATTTCTACGAAAAAGAGAGTTACCAACAGTACTCATTTTTAGACCTCTATGAAGGTAGGCTCAATAAAACGCTTCAAAACAAAATCGTTATCTTAGGAATCAGCGAGGTCGGTGTCGGTGATATCAAACTCACTCCCGTTGGCCTCTTACCTGGTCCACTTGTTCATTACACCTTTATCTCCAATGTCCTGAATGATGAACTGCTTCATGATAATAAGGCTCTCACACTAGCAAGCCTCTTTATTTTCCTGCTGCTTCCCCTAATAGGCTTACATGTAAAACAGATCTATACTCGACTCATCATCTACGCAGTAGGCTATCTGCTTTTTCTTACAGCAACTAAGATCGCTTTTTTTCAAATCCATCTCTATGTAGATGCTTTTTATCCTCTTATTGCACTTATTGCAACAGCGATAGCGAGTGAGAGTATCTTGTACCAAGAGCAAGAGCAGAAATCACGTTTCATCAGTGATGCATTCTCTTCATATCTCTCTCCTGTATTATTAAAAAAACTAATGCAAGAACCTGAGCGCTTACAACTTGGAGGTGAGAAGAGAGAGCTCACTATTTTCTTTAGTGATATCCGCTCTTTTACTAACATTTCAGAGAAAATGAGACCTGAAGACCTGATTCGTTATCTTAACCGTTACTTCACTCCCATGAGTGATATTGTCACAAAAAATAATGGTATGATCGATAAATATATCGGTGATGCGCTTATGGCATTTTATAACGCACCCTTGGATGTCAAAGATCATGCCATGGCTGCCTGTACGTCTGCCTTAGAGATGCTTGATAAGCTTGAAACTTTGAACGCTCAGCTTCTTGATGAAGGACTGCCTCCACTGAACATTGGAATTGGTATCAATACCGCAGCGGTCATCGTAGGCAACATGGGTTCAAACAAACGCTTTAACTATACCGCCATTGGAGATGGAGTTAATCTGGCCTCACGAGTAGAGGGTCTTAATAAAACCTTCAAAACCAATATCATCATTACTGAATATACAAAAAATCATATTCAAGAGCACTTTCTTATCCGTCCACTTGAGCGTGTTCAGGTGAAAGGAAAAGAGGAAAAAACCCTGCTCTATGAACTCCTTAAAGACACTCAAAATAATCGTAACAAAGTCAAGCATTACGAAGAAGCACTAAGGCTTTACAATGAAAAAAATACAGCAGATGCCTTGACGCGTTTTATACAACTTCAAGACAGTGATCCTGTTTGTGAGTATTTCATCGAAAAAATCAAAAATATTTCCACTTA
>JAYEGP010000236.1:0-2036 GCA_034659135.1 Campylobacterota bacterium | reverse complement strand
TATTTTAGTTCTAGTCACACTATTTTATGAGGAGCATAGCCTTAGCTACGCGACGATTAAAATCGTTTGACTAGGGCTAAAAGAGTACGCTAAGATTTATGTTTTATTTAATTTTGATTCCTAAGCCATTCTACAATGGCATCAACTTTCATTTGACCCGCTGCGATAGCAGTCATCAAACGTACTTTTTCTTTGTCGTCTGATTGAATATCGTAGCCGTTAAGTCTAAGAAAGAGTCGCATACAAATATATGCTGTGCGTTTGTTTCCGTCTGAAAAAGGATGATTGGAGGCAATAGCATATGCATATTTCGCTGCCAGTTTTACGATTGAAGTGACTTCATAATGAAAACTATTCTTTGGTGCATCCAGAGCTGAGTACAACAAGGATTCATCACGTATTCCATGAATGCCACCATGTTCATTGATCTGTCTAGCATGAATCGCTTTGACTACTTCTACCTGTATCCAATATGGTTCAGTCATTTAGCCAATGCTTTCAATACATCACGATCCTCACGCATAATTATTTCTGCTACTTTCATCTGCTCGAGAAATTCTTCATTATAGGGAGTAAGACGGTAGCCATCTTCGTCCTCAACCAAATAGAGAGTATCACCTTTATTAACATGTAGTTTTTCAAGAATTTCTTTAGGGATAACTGCTCCTGTAGAGTTACCGATCGTAGTAAGTTTGATAGCTGTCATACTCTTGCCTTTCAATGTTATAACAATAATTATAACACATTTTAAAAGGAAAGCTTTGGTGCTATTAAGAATAAAGGGGATAGGTAACTTTTTCTCTTTTGTAGGTTTACATGTAATACATTCTATTATTAAAGTAGCTTGTCCCCTTTAGTTTAAATTTGTTACCTGACCCTCAAACTTTTTACTTTTTACTAACTCTCAGTATTTGTGCTATAATGAATAAAAATCGTAAAGGAGTATACCATGGTAGATATTGAAATACTAAAGCATGAGATTGTTGAGCGTCTTAAACCACTAAATCCTGATAAGATTATTTTGTTTGGTAGCTATGCGTATGGTACTCCTAATGAAGATAGTGATATTGACCTTTGTATTGTTAAACCATCAATAACTTCTAAAATAGCTGAAAAAACTAAAATTAGAAAATTACTAAATGACATTAAAATCTCAAAAGATATCTTAGTAGAGAGAAGTGACTTTTTTGAAGAACACACAAACGATAATTGGATCAATACAGCTTTATATGATGCTGCTCATAAAGGATTGCTACTTTATGCAAAAGAGTGAGATTAAAAATAGTTCTGACCTATTTTTATATAAAGCTATTATTGACTTAAATAGTGCGAAGTATCTGCTTGATGGCTTTAACCACGAAAATATTGAGATAGATATTGATAAGATTTATTTTGAGCTTCAGCAAAGTGCAGAAAAAGCTTTAAAATCGCTACTCTCAAAACATACAATAAAATTTCCAAAAAGTCATGATATTGAACACCTTATCAACATCTGTATAGAAGAAGCAATCCCACTCATTCAGGATGTCGAGCGACTGATTGAGCTAAGTGATTTTGCTGTTGAAGGTCGCTATTCTATAATCTCTGATGATTTAAACGACTCCGAACTATTTATTCATCTCATAGAAAAATTAATTAGAAATATAGCTTCTTAAATCAGAAAAAATAAGTTTTTGCATATAAAGAGTGCCTAGACACCCTTAATAAAAAAGTGTCAGGTTGCACCATTTTCAAGTACTTGTTATATCTTTTCGGTATATCTGATTGGGCTTTGTGAACTTTTACTTTCTGTAAAGTCACCCCAATGTAAATTTGTTGTATTGGACGATACTTATAAGTTTAGATAAAACAAACATGTAGCACCTTTTTTGATGATGCTTTTTAGCCTTACATGTAAGCAATGATAGAATGTGAATTTTGCGAAACTTATACTGATGTCCTCCTAATTCTGAGCTTGAGCCTTAATCTTCAACTACGATTTGCAATTTGTGACCCGATCTTAAGCTTCTTTTCCCTTCAGTTGTCTGTTGTTTTTA
>JAYEGP010000235.1:3861-10405 GCA_034659135.1 Campylobacterota bacterium | reverse complement strand
CTAAGAGTAAATAAGATGCTATAATCCAAACAAAAAAAGGTAGAGTTATGGATGGTGGTGTATATTATCTTGCGCTGTTCGCGTTTTCATTAGCGGCAGTACTTTTTTTAAAAAATGACAGATGGATGCTTGCTTTTGTATTTGTAGCTTTAGCAGGATGGACCTACTATTCTCATGAAACAGGTGTGACCTTCAATGATCTGAAACAAGATCTTAATGAAGCGGTGGATGAGAGTGCTCATGATAAGTATGATAAAAAAATAGGTAATAAAAACTATGAATATGATACCAATGAAGTGAAATAAAAAGGTAAAAGATGATTTTAATTTCGGGTCCCTGTGTTATTGAGAGTGAAAAGAACCTTTTTTCTATCGCCAAGTCTTTAGAAAATTATCACTATGATGAGCGGTATGAATTTTATTTTAAAGCCAGTTATGACAAAGCCAATCGTACCTCACTAGAGAGTTATCGCGGTCCTGGTCTTGATGAAGGTCTTAGGCTTTTACAAAAAGTTAAAGACGATTTTGGGTATAAGGTTTTGACGGATATTCATGAGAGTTCGCAGGTTAAAGCGGTGAGTGAAGTGGTTGATGTGATGCAAATTCCTGCATTTTTATGTCGCCAAACCGACCTTTTAGTTTCAGCAGCTAAAACCGAAGCCATTGTCAATATCAAAAAGGGTCAGTTTATGAATCCTAATGATATGAAATACTCCGTATTAAAAGTGTTAAAAACTCGTGGTTGTGATGATGTTAGTTATGAAAATGCTAAAAAACATGGGGTTTTATTAACAGAGAGGGGCAGCTCATTTGGTTATGGAAATCTTGTTGTCGATATGAGGTCTCTACCCATTATGAGAGCGTTTGCACCGGTCATTTTTGATGCCACACATTCGGTTCAAATGCCAGGTTCTGGTGGCGGTACTACGGGTGGTGATTCAGGGATGGTTCCGTATTTAGCACGCGCTGCCGCTGCAACGGGTGTGGATGGTTTTTTCTTTGAAACGCACTTTGATCCGAGTATCGCGCTAAGTGATGGACCCAATATGATAACACTAGAAAAACTAAAAAGTTTAACAGAAACAATTTTAAGAATTAAGGAAGTAGTATGAAGCTAATAGAAGGTAAATTAAAGGTCGTTAATGGCAAAAAAATTGCTATTGTCAGTACACGTTGGAACCACTTTATTGTAGATCGTTTAGTTGAAGGTGCTAAAGATGCCTTTGATCGTCATGGCGGTGATGATAGTGATATTGAGCATGTGCTCATCCCTGGTGCTTTTGAGCTTCCAATGGCTATAGATAAGCTCTTAGCCAGTGGTAAGTATGACGCAGTATGTGCTTTAGGCGCAGTAATCCGCGGCTCAACACCACACTTTGATTATGTCTCTGCTGAGGCAACAAAAGGAATTGCAACGATCTCTTTAAAATACGCAAAACCGGTCTCTTTTGGTCTCTTAACGACTGACACCATTGAGCAAGCGATAGAACGTGCGGGTACTAAAGCAGGAAATAAAGGTTTTGAAGCGATGACAACAGTGATTGAAATGCTTGATCTTTATGAGACTATCTAACGATGGCGACACGACATCATGCAAGAATGGCTGTAGTCAGCCTCCTTTACGCTTTTGATTTAGGCAATCAGTCTATTGGCGAATATACCGATGAGATTTTAGAAGATAAAAAAATTCGTAACAAACAGAAAGATTTTGCATTGACACTTTTTCGCGGTGTGATGGATAATCTTGAAGCTGTTGACGCGGCTATTGTTAAGCATTTAAAAGAGTGGGATTTTGAACGTTTAGGCTCGATAGAACGTGCCACCTTACGTTTAGGTGCATATGAGATTATGAAGACGGAACTTGATTCAGCCGTTATTATTAATGAAGCCATAGAAGTAACCAAAGCATTTGGAAGCGAGCAGTCTCCAAAGTTTATTAACGGTGTATTAGACGCTATCTCCAAAGACTCTTAATGCGATCACTTCTCTTCCTTTTTATTCTTACATGTAATGCGCTCTTTGCTGCAAATAGCTGTATTACCTGTCATAAAGGGATAGAAGATATTCGTGACCCTCACTCAGGGATGATGAAAGCCATTAAAGATGTCGCACAAAAAGCGGGACATGTTGGTAATGACTGTATCGTCTGTCACGGTGGAAATCCTAGAAGTATTGATAAAGCTGAAGCCCATAGTGGCACGGTAAAGTATTTTTTAGAGCATAAAGGCCCTAAAGAGTTCTATCCTGCACCAGGGAGTACATGGATAAATGACAATACCTGTGGGATGTGCCATCAAGAACAGGTCGATGCTCAGATGAACTCTCTGATGATGACCGAACAAGGCAAAATTCAAGGGGCACTCTGGGGATTTGGCGGTAAAAATGGCTACAAGCACGATATCGGAACTTATGAGACTAAAAATCCTGAAGACCCACATCAACGTTTAGGAACTGAGTCTTATCGCGCTTATATGAATAAACTCAGTGAGCTTGAGCCTCAAGCTTTTCCAAAAGAGATGCAAGAGCTTCCTCCTGCTCCAACAGCTCAAGAGGTCGAAAAAGATCCCTCTTTAGCTGTTTATACCTATCTACGTCAGGACTGTTTGCGCTGTCATACGGGCTCAAAAGGGCGTCAGGTTCGTGGTGATTATCGCGGTATAGGCTGTTCCTCGTGTCATATTCCTTACTCAAACTCAGGTCTGTATGAAGGGAAAGATAAGACCATTTCAAAAAAACCTGGAAAACTTTTAGTGCATTCCATTCAATCGACACGAGATGCTAAAGTTAAGGTTCACGATTTTGAATATTCGGGAATACCGGTTGAGACCTGTACCACCTGTCACAATCGGGGAAAACGTATCGGGGTCTCATATCAAGGCTTAATGGAATCAGCCTATAACGGAACCTTTGATGATAAGGGAGAAGCGCAACCTAAGCTTCATACGAAGCATTACATGCAGATGGAAAAAGATGTGCATTATCAAAAAGGGATGCTCTGTCAAGATTGTCACACCTCAAATGATATGCATGGTGACGGTTTTTTAACGGGGGCAAACCTTGCCGCAGTGGAGATCGAGTGCCAAGACTGTCACGGAACGACTAAAAAATATCCATGGGAGCTTCCATTAGGCTACTCTGATGAGTTTAATACTACAGAAAAAACAGGCGATGCACGCGGTGTGGCAAGAACCGTGGCAGAGTATTTAAAAAAAGGTAGTGTCTCAGAATCAAAAGAGGGTTATCTGCTCTCAGCACGTGGAAATCCTCTGACCAATACCCACAAACAAGGAAGTCAGGTTAAAGTAGAACTTGCCAGTGGAAAAGATATCATGCTTTCACCACTGAAAAAACTTAAAGAGGATAAAAAACTCTCTAAAGAAGCCCTTGTCGCTATGGATCAAATCGATGCTCATACTGAAAATATGGAGTGTTATACCTGTCATGCCACCTGGGCACCACAATGTTACGGGTGTCATGTTAAGATAGACTACTCAGGGGGTAAACAGCATCCTGATCATTTAGCAGCGTCACACGATCAAGACATTCATGGCACAACAGGCGGTATGCGTGATTTGAAAAAATATCTCATTGATGGGCAAGTCACAGAGACCCGCTCTTTTATGCGTTGGGAAGACCCGCCTCTAAGTCAAAACGGCGAAGGTCGAATCTCTCCTACGATACCGGGATGTCAAACCACGGTTACGGTTATTGGCAAAGAGGGCAATGCCCTTTTGCAAAACCATATCTTTAAAATCCCTAATGTCGAGGGGGCAGGCAAAGAGGGACAAAACGGTATCGATATGTCACCTGTCCAGCCCCATACCATTCAAAAACAAGCCCGCAGCTGTGAGAGCTGTCATAGTAGTGATAAAGCTTTAGGTCATGGTATTGGTGGGGGAAGAGTGGTGCATGATCCAAGTAAAAATACGATTGCTGAACTGATGAGTGGTGAGGGAAAGATTATTCCGACACAATACGACATTCAAGTCCCAGCCATACCGAATTTAAAACATGATTACTCGGTTATGGTGGATGCCAATGGCACGCAAGTTCAAACCATAGGACATCACTTTAAACTCTCTGGCCCTATAAGTGATGCGACCCGCTCAAAACTAGATCGTCGCGGTGTCTGCCTCTCGTGTCATAGCAGTATTCCCGAGGGTGATCTGGCTATTTCAGCGATGAACCACATAGCCGATATGGCACAGATTGAAATTGATAATACAATGCATGATACTATATTAAATAAGACCTTGCATTTAAGTGCATGGATTCAGGTCGGTGGCGGCGTGGCAGTAGTACTGTTATTAAGCTATTTTCTATTTTTCAGAAAAACAAAGGAACGTCGATGGCGATAAAACGCATGAGTAAAGAAGAAGCTCTTGAACTCATTAAAAATGCTGATTTAAATGAGCTTGGAGCGATGGCAACACGCCGAAAAAAAGAGCTACACCCTCAAGGGATAAGCACTTTTGTAGTAGATCGAAATATCAATTACACCAACATCTGCTGGGTAGATTGTAAGTTTTGTGCTTTCTACCGACATGAAAAAGATGCAGATGCTTATGTACTGACTTTTGATGAGATCGATGCTAAGATTGATGAGCTTTTAGAGATTGGTGGCACTCAGATTCTCTTTCAAGGTGGCGTGCATCCAAAGCTAAAAATTGAGTGGTATGAGGATTTAGTGGAGCATATTCATACAAAGTATCCTCAAATCACCATTCATGGCTTCTCTTCTATTGAGATCGATTATATCGCTAAGGCATCACGTATTAGTGTCACTGAGGTGTTACAACGCTTACATGTAAAAGGGTTAGCATCGATTCCCGGTGCAGGTGCAGAGATTTTAAGTGATCGGGTACGTGATATTATAGCCCCGCGTAAAATTGATTCTGAGGTCTGGACAGACATTCACCGTCAAGCCCATAAACTCGGAATCAAATCTACGGCTACGATGATGTACGGTACGGTTGAGAGCGACGAAGAGATTATTGAGCATTGGGATATGATTCGTTCCTTGCAAGATGAGACAGGAGGCTTTAGGGCCTTCATTATGTGGTCATTTCAAGGGTCACATACGCAACTCTTAAAAGAGATACCGGATATGGAAAAACCTTCATCAAATCGATATTTGCGTCTTTTAGCCGTTTCACGTCTCTTTTTAGATAATGTTCCTAACATTCAAAGCTCGTGGGTGACGCAAGGGCCATACATTGGTCAGATGGCACTGATGTATGGGGCAAATGATTTAGGCTCAACAATGATGGAAGAGAATGTGGTACGTTCTGCAGGGGCAGGCTTTCGCATGGCAAAAGAGGAGATGGTGCGTCTTATTCGTGATGTTGGTGAAACTCCAGCAATACGAAATACCGCATACGAAACACTAGAGAGGTTCGCATAATGCGTATTTTTTTATTAATTTTAACACTGGGACAGATACTTATGGCAGCAACGATAGAAAAAATTACGATTAACAATACAGAGGTTCCTCTGATTTATGAAGAAGATAAGCGACTTCCTATCGTTTCGATGCAGATTGTATTTATAAACAGTGGTCATATTGAAGATGCCAACCTTTCGGGTTTAGCTAAGTTAAGCTCAAAAGTGATGAACGAAGGAACAAAAACCTTAGGCTCAAGTGCCTTTGCCACGGCTTTAGAAGCTAAGGCCATTCACATCAGTACTTCTATAGGAACGGAAACTATGGTTATGGAACTCAGCTGTTTAAAAGAGCAGTTTGATGAGGGTATTGAAAAAGTCATTGCACTTTTACAAGACCCAAACTCCACACAAAATACCTTAGATAAGATAAAAACAATCTCCATTGGTGGATTGAAGCGCCGTGAGAGTGATTTGGATTATGTCGCTTCGAGTCAACTGCGCAAGCTACAGTTTTTGGGCTCATCTCTTGAAGATCCTGCTGATGGGACGATTGAGAGTATTGAGAGTATTGCTCTTGATGATGTGAAAACATTTTTGAAAACACACCTTGTACGTGAACGCGTCATCGCTGTTGTAGGTGGAGATGTCTCAGCTGCTCAGGCAAAAGAGGCAGTGACAAAAATTGTTTCTGTATTGCAAAAAGGCGAAAAAGGAGAGTCACTTAATGTTGAAGCGAGTCAAAAGATTCAAGAAGAGATTTTAAAACGTCCTACGGAACAGGCCTATATCTATTTTGGATCACCCTATAATATGAAAGTGGATGATAATGATTACTACAAAGCACGCGTAGCGACCTACATCTTAGGTGCTGGTGGTTTTGGAAGTCGTCTTATGGAAGAGATTCGTGTCAAACGTGGTCTGGCTTATTCTGCCTATGCACGTGTGAATGTGAGTAAATCACATAGTATCTTCACCGGCTATTTGCAGACAAAAATCGAATCACTGAAAGAGGCGCAGACGACAGTCAAAGAGGTTATTTCTGATTTTGTAAAAGAGGGTGTGACACAAGCAGAACTTGAGCAAGCCAAGAAGTTTTTATTAGGTTCTGAGCCACTACGTGTTGAAACGCTTTCGCAACGTCTTTCGCGTACCTATCTGGA
>JAYEGP010000235.1:0-3761 GCA_034659135.1 Campylobacterota bacterium | reverse complement strand
TTGGGTGTGTCCTCCTCTTTTTTGACAATTTGTCATCTTCTTACATGTAAACCCTATTATTATAGTATTATTTTATTATGTCATTTTTGGAAGATATTGAAAAAAAAGATCAGCTCAAAGTTCAAAAGTTAGGTGTTACGTCGTATGCGCAGTTGGCCTTACTGATTCCTCATAAATTTGAAGATCGTCGCCTTAAAGACCAGGTCGTAGATGGAGAGGAGCAAGTTATAGATGCGACGGTTGAATACCTCTCCCGCACACCACAAACCCTACAGCTCACCCTTTTTGCACACAACTTTGGTTACAAAATCGAAGCCGTTTTCTTTCGACCTAAACCCTATATGATGCGACAGTTTATTGAAGGTGAGCGTTATTATCTCTTTGGAAACCTTACATGTAAGGCAGGACGCTGTCAGATGAATCATCCGCAAAAGATCACCTCTGTAGGCGAGATGATACCAAAATATAAAACAGCACTCCGCAGTGATGTGATGGCACGACTGGTGCAAAAGTACCTTACATGTAAGGCATTAGAAGAAGAGGGGATACCTGAAGCTATGGCTAAAAGTCTCCTCTCTTTACATGTAAACAGTGACAACAGAGATATTGAAACACTAAAGTTCATAGAACTTTATGATTATATGAAAGCCTTAGGAAACAAAAGACGCTATTTTAGAGCTACACAAGTGCTTCGAGGTGATTGGAAGGCTTGGAGTCAGACGCTGCCATTTACGCTCACTACAGAGCAACTAGAGGCTATTGAAGCGATACAAAGTGATTTAAGTAAAGATGTCAGTGCCAAACGTATGGTAGTGGGTGATGTGGGTTCGGGTAAAACTATGGTGATCCTCGCTTCTGTGATGATGGCGCAACCCCATCGCGCCATTCTAATGGCACCGACAACCATCTTAGCCAACCAACTCTTTGAAGAGGCGCAAAAGTTTTTACCTCATATTAAATCGGTTCTTGTCACCAACAGCACAAAAAAGAGACCTTTAGATGAATTTGACTTTATTATAGGCACACACGCTCTTCTTTATAGAGAGATGCCTAGAGCTGCTCTGGTGATGATTGATGAGCAGCACCGTTTTGGAACCGCGCAACGTAATGATCTCGATAAGATGTTACGTCAAGATGAGACACACCCTCATGTGTTACAGTTCTCAGCAACGCCCATTCCTCGTACTCAAGCGATGATCGATTCGGCACATATTGATGTGAGTCTGATTACTAAAACACCTTTTAAAAAAGATATCAGCTCCAAAGTCATAGGAAAAAGTGACTTTCCTAAACTTCTTGAGCATATTAAAAGTGAAATTGCTCAAGAACATCAGGTCTTGATTGTGTATCCTTTAGTAGAGCAGAGCGAGGCGATTAACTATCAGAGCATTAGTGAGGCGAGAGTGTATTGGGAGAAGCACTTTGAAAATGTCTATGTGACCCATGGAAAAGACAGAGATAAAGAAGCGGTACTCTTAGCGTTTCGCCATCATGGCAGCATTCTTTTAGCGACGACAGTAGTTGAAGTGGGTATCTCCTTGCCGCAACTCAGCACCGTGATTATTGTCGGGGCAGAGCGTTTAGGGCTTTCGACCTTGCATCAACTTCGTGGCCGTGTAAGTCGAAATGGCTTAAAGGGGTACTGTTATCTCTTTTCGCATCAAAAAAGCAGTGAACGTCTTGAAGCTTTTGTGAAGACGACAAATGGATTTGATATTGCAGCCTTAGATTTGAAATTTCGTCAAAGTGGCGATCTATTAAAAGGCGATATTCAGAGTGGAAAGCGTTTTGTCTGGGTAGATATGGGTGAAGATGAAGCGATTGTAAGAGATGTGAAGTCACATCTTCTTACATGTAAGGCCTAATACAGCCCAAAACGTCCATCGGTACGTTTATATAAAACACGAGTTTTGCCATCATGATCGTTAAATATTTCAAAAACTTTATCACTCTCTTTAAGAGATTCTAAAACATCCGCAACTTCTTGAGGTTTATACAGCTCAAGTTCAAGAGGCACGATCTCATCCTCAAGTGCTTCACGCTCTGAACTGAGGTTAATACTGCCTTGAGTCGCATTTTTGGCATCGTTGATGGACTCATTACGGTGATCGCTTTGACGATCACTAAGGCGACGCAGTGCTTTTTGGGCACGCTCAATAGCAATGTCAATAGCCGCATAAAGGTCATCATCGCGCTGTTTGATGACAATGGTGTTTTTACCTGCAAGGTTGATAGTAAATTCAATACTAACACCACGTTTTCCATGACGCTCTTCCAAGGATGAAACCGCATTAACCGAGATAATATCGAGATTAAATTTATCTAAGGTCTCGATAGAGTTGTTGATATGATCTTTAATTGTTTCGGTAAGTTCTACATGACGTCCGACAAGTGAGATGTTCATGATATAGCCTTTGTAGTAATATACAAAGATTATAACCTATTTTTTCAAAGATATCTGTTAGAGTTTCTGTAAGGTGCGTCGGTGGTAGCGGATGGGTTCAGTTGTGAGACTTTCATCTGCGGTGACGATGATATCAAGCAGAATAGAGCCTTTTGAATTATCGTCTGAAACATCGGTATTTTGAATATAGTTTTGTCCTGGCGTACATTCATTGAGAGCGCCCTCACCACTAAGCCCAATATAACGTATAGAGACATTCATATCAAATAGAGTTGTTCCATCTGGAGCGTAGGTGCCATTGAGTGCCGTTAGACACCCCGATACATTTCTATCTTGTGCTGAAATACGTAAAAGTGTGTACTCTGTTGCACTTCGGGTGAGCAAAATGGCCTGTTCATGTAGATAATCATTAACCGTTTGTTTCGAGGTCTGCGCAGTAATTTGAAGACTCATTGCCATGATTGTTCCTAAAACAACAATAACCGCAATCGCCATAATCATAGCCATTCCTGATCGTGAGTTTTTTAAAATATGGTTTTTTCTTTGCATACTGAAAAGCCTCCTCCAATATTATCATCATTGACACAGACTTGAACCTTAATGACATCGCCTATGGTTTGATAGGTGAAACTATTGACATCTTCCATTAA
The DNA here is from genome assembly GCA_034659135.1 of Campylobacterota bacterium. Taxonomy (GTDB): domain Bacteria; phylum Campylobacterota; class Campylobacteria; order Campylobacterales; family Sulfurimonadaceae; genus S010-53. The sequence goes on along the minus strand of JAYEGP010000235.1, from coordinate 707 downwards.
AATAGAATCATCACCATCTGTGTAAACATCGCCTTTCCAAGGCTGAAAGTTATAAAAAAGCTCTAACTCATTGTTGCCTGTTCTATTGTGCTCGATTGCATAAGCAGTCCATGCCAATTTATAAAATTCATAGACATCCACACCTGAAAAATCATCTACTAATGGTTGAAAGCCACTTGTGCCACTACTTGTTATTGGATGGGCTAGTTCTCCTGACTGATCTGAAACTGCTGTGCCACCCCAAATGGTACTTGTTGGATTCGATGCTCCTGTGAAGATAATAGCTGCATCTGCAATGCTTTTACCTCCTGAAAGTGCTGCAATAGTGCTATCGATTAAGGTGGTGTCACTTCTTGGGGTATGTAAAAAATTAGTTGCAGGATTTGCTGTCTGGTTGATGTCAATAAATCCACTCCAATTGGGTACATTCATGCTTGTACCATCCCAACTACCACGCCATCCATCAATATCATAACCTACCCATCTAAGTATACTTCCATTAACTTCAACACTAGATTTAATACGATATTGCAAACGTGCTGCGAGTTGTGTCACTGCTGCTTCGCTCTGTTGTTGAAGGCGGTTGTGTAAGGTGGTATTAAAATAGGATTCATAGGCACGAGCTAAAAACTCAACGCCAAATTTCCCTAAAATTCCCATAATAACAATGGCAAAAACGAGTTCTATCATAGTAAAAGCACGACGTA
>JAYEGP010000234.1:0-2042 GCA_034659135.1 Campylobacterota bacterium | reverse complement strand
GTTCATCTGTCCCGAGATATAGTAGATCTCTTTTTTCTCTTCATCAACATTTTTAACAAACTCTTCGATCGTCGTTTTCTCTTCAGAGTTCATCGTGTTAAACTGCATTAACTCTAAGATCTTCTCTCGGTTACCCATGTCACTGTAAAGACCTTCTTTAAGAACATTACCAAATTCGCCATAGAATTTGTCATAACCCTCTTTGTCTTTTTTCATCATCTTACCAAGCTCACCAAGAACTTTTTTAACCGATGCATTTTTAATTTTTGTCATAACAGGGTTAGACTGTAAAATCTCACGGCTTACGTTTAGTGGAAGATCTTTTGAATCGATCACACCACGTAAGAAACGTAGATATGTTGGCATCAACTCTTTTTCATCATCGGTGATGAAAACACGGTTGATGTAAAGTTTAATTCCTGATTGATAGTCCACACGGTAAAGATCCATAGGTGCTTGAGAAGGGATGTAAAAGAGTGTCGTGTATTCGATAGCTCCCTCAGCTTTGTTATGAAACCATTTAAGTGGCTCAGATGAATCATGTGCAATACTTTGATAAAAGTCTTTGTACTCATCATCAGAGATCTCAGATTTAGAAATGGTCCAGAGTGCAGAGGCTTTATTGATCTGCTCATTTTTGATCTCTGTTGAAGAAGGTTTTGTCTCATTACCTTCATCATCCGTCTCTGCAGCGATGTAGTGCTCTTTATCCATGAAAATTGGGAAAGGGATGTGGTTTGAGTATTTTGTGATGATACTTTCTAGGCGTTGCGTCTCTAAAAACTCATCTTCATCATCTTTAAGGTGCATTACAATCGTAGTACCGTGTGACTCTTGTTCCGCGTCAACGATCTCATACTCACCTGTACCTTCAGAGATCCATTTGTAGGCTTTCTCTTCGCCTGCTTTTTTAGAAGTGACTTCAACTCTGTCAGCAACCATGAATGAAGCATAAAAGCCAACACCAAATTGACCAATAAGTTTCGAATCATTTTTCTGATCACCAGAGAGGTTTTCTAAAAATGCTTTAGTACCTGATTTTGCAATCGTACCTAAGTTTGCCACTAAGTCTTCATCGTTCATACCGATACCCGTGTCTGATACGGTTAATGTTTTTGCCTCTTTATCAATAGCGATATCGATACGCGGTACAAAGTTAATACCTTTATAGTTCTCATCGGTAAGGTGAAGCATATTGAGTTTATCAAGGGCGTCACTGCCATTAGAAACAAGTTCGCGTAAAAAGATCTCTTTGTTTGAGTAAAGAGAGTGAATCATAAGTTGTAGTAGTTGATTGACTTCGGTCTGAAACTGATGTTTTGCCATGTTTAATTTCCTATTGTATAAATTTTCGAGATTTTAGCAAAAAAAGGTTAATTATGCAAATGCTATCAATTAACTTTAGCCTATTGGTATAAAGTTTAGTGAGTGCTAAATAATAATTATGAAAATGTCATAATTGTGATATAATTTATAAAATATAATGAATTGGATTGTTATGTCGATTACACCTCTAGAAAAAGAGCGTTTTTTTCCTAAAGATAAGTTGTTGGTGAGTAAAACTAACGCTAAGGGAAAAATCACCTATGTGAATAAAGAGTTTGAAAAGATTGTAGGCTTTAGTGAGGCTGAGCTTATCGGTGCGCCTCACAATATAGTACGTCATCCTGACATGCCGAAGGTGATCTTTAAGATGTTATGGAGCTATCTACAAGATGGAACCGAGGTTCATGCCTATGTTAAAAATATATGTAAAGACGGTTCGTACTATTGGGTCTTAGCTAATGTTACCCCATCATACGATACCAGTGATAATATTATTGGCTTTCATTCCGCAAGAAGAGTCCCCTCAAAGCAGGCATTGGAGATTATTAAACCACTTTATAGTGAGCTCTTATTGGCAGAAAAACGTGGAGGTATCGCTGCGAGTGAAGCGATGTTACAAAAATTATTAGATGAGAAAGGAGTGGAATATGAAGAATTTATCCTCTCTTTCTAAAATCCATTATGCGAATTATGCGCATATCTTTGTTGTCTCTTTA
>JAYEGP010000233.1:0-10454 GCA_034659135.1 Campylobacterota bacterium | reverse complement strand
CCTTATTAGCTATCTTTAATCATCAAAGCAGTATGCTTTAGTCATATAAACACGAGGAGGATATTATGAAAGCTTTACTTTTAGCTGGTCTACTTACGCTAGGTGGAACCTTTTTTATGAATGGGTGCAGTGTTGAAGATGCCATTGAAGATGCACTTCAAGCCAATGTTATCTATGTTGTCAACGGAACAGGGGGTACGATTAATGTTGCCGTAACAGGTGAAGATGATAAATACATAACATCTCAAAACATGAGAGCTGAACCTTATGCCCTAACAGGCAGTTCGACATACACGGTGAGTTATGATGGAGATCATGCAAAAAATTTCTCTTACGGTAGCACCTATCTCTATGCAGCAAGCGATTGTAATGCTCAAGGTTATGTCAGTGATGAAATTGATGGAAATCGTGTGCATGTTGTCAACTTGACAGGAGAAACCTTTACAGGGACGATCCAAGTTATCGATGCCAATGGCCATCTACACACCACTAGCGATGATGCTCCAGCGTGTAGTGCGACCACATCTAATCAGCTTAATGACATAGTAGTCGGCAATGGTATGCAAGTAAAAATTGGAAATGGCAACTGGGAGACAATTACAGGAATTCCTAACGACGTTGTCGAACTTGCTAATACCGTTAGAATGGATGTCATTGTCTATTCTACATCAACGGGAACTATCGTGCCTATGGCAGGATATGATGATCTCTTATAAATTTAAAAGCTAAGCACTCCTTAGCTTTTTAACAGCGGAAGTTTATTGAGTAAGTTTTCACAATACTCCCACTGATCTAGACTCTCTTTCCACTCATTTGGAATAGCATTCACCCCTTTATAGGCTCCTAAAACCATACCAATGGCAATGCTTCGAGAGGCATTATCACCACCGACCATAGCATTAGCTTGAAGTGCTTTTTTCAGACCATCTTCTTCATTAGCATATTTTAAAATAAAATAGAGTGCCCCAGGAAGTGTCCCTTCAGTCGGGCTTGCTTTGCCTACACGTATGGGTTCTGACCTTCCTATATCCCAAAGTCGTGCCATGCTGGTAATGGCTAAATCATCTGCGAACTGCTCTTTTGAAAGTGGTGAACTTGGGTCGGTAGCTTCTTTAAACTTTTCGATAGCTTGAGCTGTTTTCGCTTCAAAAAAACCACCCATCGCTACGGCAACACTTTCAATAGCATCTTGAGGCTTTGCACCATTTAAGACACGATGGGTGACGCGTGCAAAGTACTCTCCTCCCCCTAAGGCTTCAGCATTTTTATGGGTAAACATACTTTTTCGCGCCACATCAACAAGCTCTTCTTCACTCTCATAATACCCATGGGCAGCCACATGACGAATTGCCATAGCATTCGATATACCGCCCAGATATTGCACGGGAATATTCTGTTTTACCTGAGCATAGGTCTCTTTGGTCATCGTACAGATCCATGAACCCCAACCATTTTCAAGACGGTTCATCCAGTGTGGAAGAATGTCGCTGACGCTAAAAGCTCGTACAGGATTGCTAGTCGCCGCTAAATGCTCTAAAATAACAATATTATAATCGCCATAATCTGTCGTTCCACCCGCTTTTTTACCGGGATGATAGTTACGCTGACCCCAACCAATACCGTGAGTCTCTCCACCCATCATCTCACCCGGTGACATAAACTTCTCTATAAGTTTTTCTCCATAAGCCTTATAGATCTTTTGGGCATCATACTCATAATGACTCCCTAAACAGAGTGCATCTCCAACTATCGCTCCAAAAAATGCCCCTTTGATCGCTTCTTCTTTTGTCATATTATCCATCATAATCACCCTAATTTTTTGTCGATTTTAACGCAGTAAGATTTATCTTAGCTATGAATTTTAAGCCTGTTTTATTGTTTAAGCTAGTCTGACTAGAATTCAATACAAATTGCCAAACTAATACCCACTTTATACCTCCTGTGCTAAAATAGCCCTACTTTTTTCTTGAAGGTTATACGTGAACGAGACATCTGAAGTATTAGCACGAAAATATCGTCCCAATAATTTTCAAGAACTTATTGGTCAAGATAGTATTACCCAAACCCTCTCCTTAGCACTTGAGACAAAACGTCTTTCTCACGCCTATCTTTTCTCAGGCTTACGAGGATCTGGGAAGACATCAACCGCGCGTATTTTTTCCAAGGCGCTTATCTGTGACGAAGGCCCTACATCCAATCCTTGTGGCCTCTGTCCTAACTGTACGATGGCTCAAGAAGGCCGTCATATGGATATTATTGAGATGGATGCGGCATCGAGTCGTAAAATAGATGATATTCGTGACCTGATCGAACATACCAAATATAAGCCTGCTTCTGCAAAGTACAAAGTTTTTATCATTGATGAAGTTCATATGCTGACAAAAGAAGCCTTCAATGCCCTACTTAAAACGCTTGAAGAGCCTCCCGAATATGTCAAGTTTATATTAGCTACAACAGACCCCTTAAAACTCCCCGCTACGATACTCAGTCGAACTCAGCATTTTCGTTTTAAAAAGATAGCTACACATAACATTGTGCATCATCTCACCCATATCTTAAATCTTGAAAATATCGGCTCTGAAAATGAAGCACTCGAAATTTTAGCGCGTAGTGGTTCAGGCAGCCTTCGTGACACCTTGACACTACTTGATCAAGCCATTATTTACTCTAAAAACTTTGTTGATGTTCACACCGTTACTGAGATGCTTGGACTTGTTGATCCTAAATTTATTGCTGATATTTTCAATGCTATTTTTGCTAAAGATCGCGTAAAACTCATTGAACAAGTAGAACTTTTGGCTGATTATGAAGCGGAGATGGTCATTGATGAGCTTATTGCTTATCTTAAAGAGCGTCTTTTTGCCAATGATCCTCAGTTTAACACCTTGGTACTTGAGCGATTTTTTAGGATTTTAAGTGACTCCAAATCACTTTTTGCTATTAATGCTGATGGAAGCTTTGTCATTGGTCTGGTATTTTTCAAGATGTTAGAAGCCCTGCGGGTTAAAGAGATCGATCAGATGATTGAATCTTTAGAGCGAGAGATCAAACGTCCTGCTTCGGTACATATTACACCACCTCAAAGTCTAGCAAAAGAGGAGACACCTGCCGCCATAAAAACCCCAATAAAAACAGCAGAAGCAGCAGTCCAAGACGAAGTTTTGCCTGAGCTTGTCCACGTATCACCTCACTTAGAGATGTTTGAGACCCTTCAGGCTAAGATCATGGATCGTAATGCGGAGCTAGGGCGCTGTTTTAATGAACAGATTAGTTTTGTCTCTTTTAAGAACAATATTCTGACTTGGGAGAGCTGCGCCGATGAAGTGTGTAAGACACAGTTGCGTCATGGCTATGGGGTGATAAAACAGTTTGTCCGCGAGATCTTTGGGTTTGAGACAAAAATCACAGCGCAGGCCTGCTCAAAAAAGTCACTGCCTCCTAAAGAGGGGGCATCTAAAGATACGCCTACACAAGCTCAAAACACCATAGAGCCAAAAGAGCTAGAGATGCCACAAAGTGCCTCTATGACCGAAGATATTGAAACAGGAAATGGAAGCTGTGTTACAGGTTGCGACACTAACGATGAAAGTTCCAAAGAGCTTGATGGAAGTACGATCTTGGATGAACCCCTTATTAAAAAAGCGGCAGAGCTTTTTGAAGCGACAAAAATTACCGTACAATCAAAGATTTAAGCACGGCTCTTTGTCTCAAATTTCACTAAAAACATACCACTGAACTTATCACCCTTATACACTTCAACACGAAAAGTCGTTCCCTCTTTATCAACAGAGAAACGTTTGGGCATCTCTTTTTTATGTATAGCAACACCTGTCTCTATTTTTTTAGAATTTGAATATCCAATCACATTAACACGATAACCCTCTTTAGAGAGGACTTTAAAGTGATCGTGAACTTTGATAATAGCGCCAGGTTCTACCTGATTAATCTCTCCATCTACGGCAACATCAACACTTTTTAAAGAATCATCATAATGAAAAAATTGTGGTGAGAGGGATGTGATACGACTGTTTCCATAATGAATTTTATAGTTTTTTCCCTCCTTAATCGCACAGATCAGTGGGTTATTAGAGTAAAATACTTTCTTATCTTTATCCGTAGGAATGTATCGTAGCGTACTTCGAATACCTTTAGTAGGTAAGGTAATTTTTTCAAAAAGTGTCACCTGATAATCTTCATTTATAACCGATTTTATAGCCTTGGGTGTTAATGAAAACTTTCGTTTAAACGCTATGCCCATATACTCCATATAAGCTTCAACAGCAAGAAGGTGATAATAGACACGATAATGCGTACCAAACTCTTTACTGCCTTCATTTCCAAAAGCAGGCTTATTATTGTTAATCGCATAATAGGTGAGGGTTTTTGCCATCTCCATATCGCCTTCACGTGTTTTAGTATTATGGACGTGAAATCGGTGCTCCTCTTTCATTAAGTTTTCATTGACCTTATCAGAGACGAACTCAGCAATCTCTTTTAGATTACCATACTTAGGCGTATCAATGCTCTCTTGATCAATAATACAACTCTGTCCCCAGCGATATGGGCTGTGTTTATTATCGATATACGTTGGACGATAAAAGCCACTTCCATCATGAAGATTAAGAACAAGATCAACTTGATCATCTATGATAATCGATTTGATATTTTCAACAGTTTCAAACTCGGGATCACTCGGTTTTAGTGTCGCAAACTTACGATTCATATCACCATAAACGCCGCGAGAACGTTTAATGATACTCTCAAAATTCAGATTAGGTACAATCCAAACATTGCCTTTAGTGATCTCGTAATGTGTAGATATAATCGATGCCGCATTAAATCCACCCGGCTCATCACCTTGAATACCCCCTACAATAAGCAAGGTTGAATCACTGACATTATTCTCTTTTTTATCCAAGAAAAAATCTAAGGCGTGAAGCGTTAGAAAACTTAGCAGTGTCATCATAGTTATAAATTTCATTTAGCTCTGAATTACCTTTATATGCCACGGCTCATAGCGAACACCAAAGCGATTGTTTTCGTGATAACGAATCTGCACAAAGCCTAAATCCATTAGTCTTTTAAACTCATCTGTCGTCTCAAAATCACGGGTAAAATTACGATATCCAAAACCTACTTTTCCCACATCAAAATCACCAATTCCATGATAAGAATACCCTGCAGGAGCAAGAGAGTTTGATGCTAATGAAAGATTTCCATTGACACGAAATGCCTTGCCTAAGAAGAGGTACATCTGTTTAACAACACTACGAACACCTGAGGTTAAGACAATGGAATCACCAACACTCTGACGAATACGCTTATAGTGACTTAGCGCTTCTCCTTGATAGAGAAAATGACCTGATCGCGGTATTTTATTCATCTCTTTTTTATTAAAGAGAGAGGTCATATTCGTCACAACCTTCTCTCCATAAAAACCATAATGTGACGCCCTGATATAAAAAAGCTTTTCAAAAAGTTCGAGTTCATCTTGTCGAAATTTTCCAACGCGTGAATAATTCTTTGCAATAAGTCGCGCCTCATCAAAACTGATGATATTAAAGTTACCATGTCCTACTGTCGATTGAACCCGCTTTAAGCGCAATAAAAGTCGTGATGCACACGCATACTCTTGTGTTGTAAAATAGATATCTTGGTCTGCATGTTTAATAGACGTACGCATTGATAAAAGCGTGCTTGGTGTCATACTTGCTAGTAGTGAGAGGTGTAAAAAATCTCTACGATTCATACATGTAAACCTTAATAAAGAGTAAAAATGACATTATACGTGAAATATTACTTTTTTTCCTTGAGTGTTCGCTTGAGGGCACCTCTAAAAACCCTAGTAATCCTCAGCGATGATGAGAAATTCATAATCAAGGCAGTTATTGTAAGTCATAGCCGTAGCTATGGCGTCAATGACTAACGCAGAGTATGTGTTTCTCATCATCGCCCTAGGGGAGGGAAAAAGAAGCACGATCTTCGCCTTTTTTTCTTATCGCCATAGCTACGGCTATGACTCAAAGAAAGAAAAGACAAATCTCATACTTCTTTTTCCCTCTGAGGGTTACTAGGGTTTTTAGAGGTGCCCTTTAACATACTCAACAATCATCCCATGAAAACGTGCGGCCATCACTTCATCGCTAACATCAAACCAAGACTGCAAATCATCATACTCGCTAAATTCATAACCTAAGGCCATAAGCAATCTATAAGTATAGGTATCGACTACCATTACACAACGTTTACAGGCATAACACAAAATCGAATCAGCCGTCTCTTTTCCGATACCTTTTTGCTTTAGAAGCCACTCGCGATCCACATGACATGTAAAGTTCTCAAAATCACCAAAATCATCAGATATCGCCTGCGAAAGACCTTTAATATATTTGGATTTATTTTGAAACATGCCACTAGGACGAATACACTCTATAAGGAGTTCATCCTTACATGTAAGGATATTTTCTAAGGAGAGAAGATCATTATTTCTTAAGTTGTCTAGGGAGATCTCCACTCTTTTCCACTGTGAGTTTTGAGTGAGTATGGCACCTATAATGACCTCGAAACTTCCATAATTTGGCCACCAAAACTCTGGTGAATTTTCTAAAAGTTTACAGCGAAGTAAACGCTCATAAAGTTCATAACTCTCTGATACGATCATTAGCTATTGTCTCCATCAAGCCGTTTTTCAAGCTCCACAACAACCTGATTCATTTTCAAAACGGAATCTGGGTTTAAGGAGATGGAATCAATACCATTTTCAACCAAAAACCTTGTAATCTCAGGATAATCAGAGGGTGCCTGACCACAGATCCCAATATATTTTCCCTCTTTTTTACACGCATCTATCGCCATCTTTAACATGCGTTTAACAGCTGAATTTCGCTCATCAAAGATATGTGCAACCAGAGTACTGTCTCTATCAACACCCAAGGTGAGTTGCGTCAGATCATTCGAGCCGATACTATAGCCATCAAAAACTTTTAAAAATTCATCAGCCAAGATAACATTGGCAGGGATTTCACACATGGCGTAGATTTCAAGAGCGTTTTGACCCTGAATAAGCCCCATCTCATTCATAATGCCAATAACCTTTCTTCCTTCATCAGGAGTACGCACAAAAGGAAGCATCAGCTTGACATTAGTAAGACCCATCTCATCACGCACTTTTTTCAGAGCTTCACACTCCCATTTAAACGCCTCTTTATAAGTATCAGAGTAATAGCGACTCGCTCCACGAAAACCGATCATTGGGTTTTCTTCATCTTTTTCATAGGCTTCACCACCAAGCATATGTTTGTATTCATTGGATTTAAAATCACTCGTACGTACGACAACAGGATTGGGATAAAAAGCCGCCGCGATCATTCCTACACCCTCTGAAAGTTTGTCTACAAAAAAAGTTTTAGGATCAGCAAATCCATGCATCAACTCCTTAATCTCTTCATTGCCTTTAACAAAAACTTGATGATGCATGTCATACAGAGCCATAGGATGCGCTTTGATATGGTTGTTGATGATAAACTCCATCCGAGCCAGACCCACGCCTTGATTGGGGATAGATGCCACTGAAAAAGCGATCTCAGGATTACCGACATTCATCAGTAGTTTTGTCTTAGGCTGTTTTAGATTTTCAAGGTCAATCGTTTCGATCTCAAAATCGATCACCCCTTTGTAAACACGACCCTCTTCACCTTCAGCACAACAGACACTCACTTCCATGCCATCTTCAAGTATCTCTGTCGCGTCAGTCGTTCCGACAATAGCACTCACCCCAATCTCACGGGCTACAATAGCTGCGTGGCAGGTACGTCCCCCTTTGTTGGTCACAACGGCTGATGCGATCTTCATCAAAGGTTCCCAGTCTGGATCGGTGATATCTGTTACTAAAACCTCGCCCTCATGAAAACGCGAGGCCTCACTTAAATCACGAATCACCTTAACAGACCCTAGTCCAATTTTTTCTCCTACAGCGCGTCCACTGAGGAGTTTTTGACGCTGCGAAGTATCTTCTCTAACCCGAAATTTCTCCATACTTTGAACGTTATTTTTATTTGAGTGCACTGTTTCAGGACGCGCTTGCACCACATAGATATTCCCATCAAGAGCATCTTTAGCCCACTCGATATCCATAGCACCACCATAATGGTTTTCAATCAATAGTCCATAGTGCGCCAATGTAACAACCTCTTCATCACTCAAAGAGAAACGTTCACGCTCACGAGGCGTAGTAGGGATATTGAGAGTTTTAAGTTTTTGATCGTAGATCATCTTCATCTCTTTAGAACCCAATTGACGTTTAATAATGGCTGACTTATCTTCTTTTAATGTCGGTTTGAAAACATAAAAAGCATCCGGATTTATCCGTCCTCCAACGATGTTTTCACCCAGACCAAAAACGGAGTTGATTAAGATGACATTATCACTGCCTGTTTGGGTATCGATAGTAAACATGACACCACTACTTGCCTTATCACTACGAACCATCTTTTGAATACCGATACACAAAGAGACATCTCGATGATCAAAGCCGCGACTATGACGATAGCTAATAGCGCGATCGGTAAAGAGCGAAGCAAAACATCTCTTTACATGTAAGAGTAAAGAGCGTATACCTCGAATGTTGAGAAAACTCTCCTGCTGTCCTGCAAAACTGGCATCAGGAAGGTCTTCAGCGGTTGCAGAAGAACGTACAGCAACATCAATATCACTTTTTTCGTACAGTTGTGAAAGCTTTTTATACCCTAGCGCTATCTCCTCTTCAAGTTCACGAGGGAGTGGCTCATTTAAGATCAGTTCGCGCACGGCTTTAGCACACACCTGCAAGGCAGTCACATCTTCAACATTCAGTTCCGCCATCAGTGTTTCTATACGAGATGATAGGTCGTTTTGAGCAAGTAAAAGTTGATAGGCATCCGTCGTTGTGGAGAATCCATTTGGGACTTTCACCCCTAAATGTTCCAAATGTTGAAACATCTCTCCTAGACTGGCATTTTTACCGCCGACAAGAGGAACATCGGCAATACCGAGGGTTTCAAAGAATCTTACATACTTCATGATCTACTCCTTGATAAACAGTTATCTAAAGCATAGCATGAATTGTACTTTTTTTAAATATAGTGACTCTTTTTATTTGAATTATTTCGTTCTTACTTTTTAATTTTAGTAATTTTTGAAAATACTTGATCTAATCCACTGGCAACATTCCCTGTCATAGCGATAGAATCAGACACATCATTAAGATCTTCCATAATCTTATAAGAAACTTCTTTTATCTCATTCAACTTGGCATGTAAGGCATGAATATCGGTTGATTGCTCTTCTATAGCTTCGATATCTAAGGTCTCTAATAGCTCCGCCAACGCTTCATGTTTTACGATCATTTGTGAATGTTCTGGTCCAAGTTGATTTGTATCGAGATACGTTTTTATTTTTATATATGTCTCTTCTAATGCATCATATAGGGAATTGTCTATTGCCATTTATTACTCCTCGTTTAAGGCTAAATTTTGTTAAATATGTCCTTGGTATAGATCAAATATAGGGAATGCAAGCTCGTAATCATTCCATTCAATTTCCCCATATTCTAAATTAAAATTTTCAAATAGTTTCATGTTCTGATACTTTTGTATATCGGGATGAGATGAGGATAATAAAAATGGCTTAAAATCAACAGTATTTTCTTTACCGTCATTAAATTTGAAATGTATTTTATACTCAGATATATAACTTGCTTCTTCAATATTTATAGTCTTCATTATTTTACCTTTCCTTCAATTTTAATACATTGAACTGATTTATGATAAACAAAATAATCTATCCATTTTTGAACAATATCATCTTTAAACTTTTCTACAAAATTTCCAAACTCTTTTAGCTCTTTTTCTGATAGAGGTTTTTTACCTTTAACCTTACTAATTTTAATTTCAATAATTTTCCCATCTACAATAATAAACTCAGCTTTTGATTCTAGACCTTGATATTTTCCATGAACATGTATCGGCTCATGTTCATTTGAATAAAACATTATTATTATTCCAAGATATTCAAATATTTTTGGCATGATATCTCCAAATAGTAGTTTTATATCTAAGTATATCAAAACTTTTATTTTACTTTTTTGGATCTGTTTTTATTATACTAAAAACCCTAATGGTATAGCATACATATTATCATCAATTCTTAATACTTTCTCTCCCTTATATAATACAATCCCCTTATCAAATTCTTCTGGTATCTCATTTGCTAAGTGATAGATATGTTTGAAATCACTTTTAGAAACACTTTTGGAAGATTTTATTTCAATAGCTATTACCTTTGAAGAAAACTCCAAGATGAAGTCAATCTCTTTTTTATCACTTGTTCTGTAATAGTAAAGCTCAGAACTTTTCGTAGCATATGTTTTTGCTTTGATAAGCTCACCATAAACAAAGGTCTCCAATAGATTACCTTTA
>JAYEGP010000232.1:0-10487 GCA_034659135.1 Campylobacterota bacterium | reverse complement strand
AGCTCTGTATCCATACTCTGCGTTAAGACTCCTTGAGCTAACTCGTTAGCCCTGTGTCGTCTTGCCTTGATTATGAATACAGAGCTAATGTTTAGGCTATGCTCTTATATCGCAACAAGTCTATTATTGAAAGAAAATAGAGGGAATACTATAAAATGACAAACAATATAGATATAAAACCGATACTTAATTGGGCTGTTGCCCATGGTGAAGCGAGAATAATAGATAGAATTTTAATGAAGCTATTGCCACAGTTTATAAAAAATGGACATAAAATTACAGAGTCTGATATACAAAACAGAGATACTTTTCTTGTTTCTCAAGATTTATACGATTTAGTAAAAAAACAGGCAGAAGAACTCATTGGTAGTTCTTATACTAAATAAGGTAGAAAATATGTTTGATATTAATGATTATAAATTCGACAAAGAACATAACTACTTAGAGATTGGTGGAGAGGCTATGATTTTTCATTGTCATCACTATATTACCAATCTTCAAAGAACTATTTTAGATGCTGATTATATTGATAGCAGCCTGTTTTTGATCGGTAGTGCTGCTGATTCTATCTACTATCAACTTACAAATCTTTGCGAAGGCTTAAGTGTAAACGAGTCAAAAATCATGGCTCAGGATATCTACAAAACTTTTGGTTATGGATTGATTGATTTATCCAGTATGGATGAAAATGGGATTGAACTAAAATCTACAAAATCATTTTTCTCAAAAACTTGGAAAATGAAGTTTGGTGTATCCAAAAAACCTGTAGATTATTACACATCAGGGTTTTTAGCAGCCGCTTATGCTGTGATCTATAAAAAAGAGCTAAAAGATATCAATGCAGTGCAGACAACATGTATAGCATGTGCAGATGAGACGAATACGCATCTCGTAAAACTAGGTGATTGTAACTTTTCAATTTATCCAAAAAAAGCAGCTACCGTTTTTAAAGAGGTACCTAAAGTATCTTTAAATTGGGAATACGAAGAGAGCATAACAGAAGCATTTTTAGGAGCAGCAGCTACGCTTGTAGGCAATGAAGAGGGATATATTCCTGCTTTTGGTGTCTATATTGTAAGAAATCAAAGTGATTATGTTAATAGACTTCAATTTGAATTTGTAAGACAGATGACTGAAGTGGCTGGAGAATATGGGGTTACTTTAGCTGGAGAACTTCTTATGGAAGCGGGTCATGCTTGTGGATTCTTCACCTATGGCGGTATTATGACATCACCAGAATGGGAAGGTGCCGTTAAACCTTACCTGAAAACAAAAGAAGATTGGATAAAAGGGCTTGCGGCATTGGTAAATACGATGGGATGGGGATATCACACAGCAGTGGAGTTATCTGAAGAAAAAGCAGTGTTTAGAAACTATAATGATTTTGAAGATCTCAGCTATGTAAGAATGTATGGCAATAATGACCACCCCGTACATTGGGCAAATAGTGGAGGGTTTACAGGCTTAATGCAATTAGTATATGTTACCGACCTAGTCAATGGAGAAAGAGTAGAATCCGAAGAGGGATTTAGAGAGATGAGAAGATCAAAAGTAGGCTATAAAACAAAAATGACAAAAGGGATATCGTGTGGAGATGACTACCTAGAAGTTGAAATATGGCTGTAGAGAAGTAAACATGCTAACTGAAAAAGAGTACCGTCTTCAAAACCAAAGACAGACCGATATCTATAAAAAATTACATCAGATAGGGAAAAGCTTAAATGAAAATTTAACTATTGATGCTGTGTATAGTATCGCTGGGGCGTTCATTAAGAGTGAACTGAACTTCGAGAAGTCTCTGGTGTTTCAGCATGATGATAAAAATGGGTGGTTTAAGGTAGTCCAATCTTATGGCTATGAAAACCCTATGGAACAAAAAGTTTTAAAAATAATAAATCTTCTTTTATCTGGAGAGGTTATTGAATATTTACGAGTCAGTGGTGAGCCAATCATCCATACTCAAGAGAAGATAAATGAGATCGTTATAAAGCTTACAAAGTCACTCTTTTTACAAGAGTGTTATTTTGAACTTTTTGGTGGAACTGTCGAGATACCTTTTGGTCTACTAGTAGTTGGAAACAGTAGTAAAGATATTGATAATTACTCAAGAATATCTCAAGATGAGATAGCGATGTTAGCCCTAAAGAATTTTACATTACAGTTTTCTAATGCAGTCAACAATATACTTTTTTATAAAGCATGGAGAGATGAAAAAGATGATTTAGAAGAGAAGATTTCTGATAGAACCAAAGAGATAAGGTCTCAAAAAGAGACATTTGAGGCAATTTATAGAACATCTAAAGATGGTATCGCTATATTAGATATTGAAACCACTGCATTTTTAGATGTCAATGATGCATACAGTGAGATGACTGGATTTTCAAAAAAAGAACTTTTGCGAACAAGCTGTATGAAGCTAAGTGCTGATAAAGATAAATCAAGAAGTAAAGAAGCAATTAATACCGTTTTAAAAAAGGGTTTTATAAAAGACTTTGAAAAACATTGTATTAAAAAAAATGGTGATATTATCATTATTAATATGTCCATAGTATTAATGAATGATAAAAAAAGAATGCTTGCTAGTGCTAAGGATATCACGAAGCAAAAAGAGCTAGAAGAGAATCTAAAAAATAATGAAAAAGAGCTTTTAAATATCCTTGATAGTATTAATACAGGGGTATATATATTTGAAGAAGGCAAGGCAATCTATGCAAATAAAAGGGGTGTGGAGCTACTTGAATATGATAGTGCTGATGATATTGTAGGGGCATCACCACTTGAGATGGTAAATGAACCTTCACAAGAGACACTAAAGTATAATCTATCAATAGAAAACTCAAATCCTTATGAAGCCGTTGCTCTAACAAAAAAGCAAAAAGAGTTTCCTGTTTTAATCCAAGGAAAATACATCAAGTTAGGTGGAAAAAATTTAAGAATTACAAGTGCCATTGATATCACCATACAAAAAAATCAAGAACAAGAGATATTAGAAGCAAAAGACAAAGCGGAACTTGCCACAAAAGCCAAATCAGAGTTTCTAGCAAATATGTCCCATGAGATAAGAACACCAATGAATGGTATCATCGGTATGTCACACTTAGCACTACAAACACCGCTTAATGATAAACAGAAAACTTATATCCAGAAGATAGATCATAGTGCTAAAAATTTATTGGGTATTATTAACGATATTTTAGACTTTTCTAAAATTGAAGCGGGAAAACTCACCATTGAAAAAATTGAGTTTGATCTATTTAAAGTAATCGATAGTGTCGTAAATTTACTTGAACTTAAAGCACACGAAAAAAACTTAGAGATTATTGTAAGTTACGGCAACAATATGGGGAAAATGTTCTTTGGTGATAGTTTAAGAATATCTCAAATTCTTACCAACCTTATGGGAAATGCTGTAAAGTTTACGTCAAGTGGAGAGGTTGGGATATATATAGATCATGTAGATGAAGATATCTATAGATTTAGTGTCAAAGACACCGGTATTGGTCTTAGTCCTGAACAGATTGAGAAACTCTTTCAATCTTTTTCACAAGCAGATGGAAGCACTACAAGAAAGTATGGTGGTACTGGTTTAGGTCTTACTATCTCCAAGCAGTTAGTAGAACTCATGGGTGGAAAAATATGGGTAGAGTCACAAATAGGTGTTGGAAGTGAATTTATTTTTGAGATAGCCTTAAAATCTATACATGCAAAAAGTAAAATATATAATCAATTTCAAGATAAAAAAGTATTAATTGTAGATGATAATAGAACATGGCATGAGATACTAGAGTCTCTTTTAGGTAACTTTGGTATGAGTATTGATGTCGCCAATAGTGGTAATGAAGCCCTGAACATACTACAAGGGTGTCAAAGTGAGTATGACTTAATTTTAATGGATTGGAATATGCCAGAGTTAGACGGTATAGAAACCACCAAAATGATCAATGAAAGTTGTACTTTAGATACACAAAAACCACCCATGGTAATAATGGTGAGTTCCTTTAGGCAAGAATCTATAGTGAATTTAGCCAAAGAAGTTGGTATCGATATATTTTTACAAAAGCCTATAAATCCATCGATTTTAAATGATATTCTCTCAGGTATTTTTATTGATGGCACACCTATGAGTTATATGCAAGACCAAGATGAAACAACGTTAAAAAATGATTTATTAACGCTAACAGGCTCAAACCTCCTTCTTGTAGAAGACAATAAGACAAATCAAGAGATCGTTGTAGGTTTACTAGAAAGTAGTGGTATAGAGATCGATATAGCATCTGATGGAAAAGAAGCAGTTGATAAATATATGATGAATAAGGGCACCTATGAACTGATACTCATGGATATACAAATGCCTGTCATGGATGGGTATGAAGCTACAAAAAACATAAGAGCATATGACAAAGATATACCTATCATAGCACTGACAGCAAATGCTATGAAAGAGGATATTAAGCGTACTAAAGACGCTTCAATGAATGACCATTTAAACAAGCCCATAGAGGTTGAAAAACTCTATGCAACACTTTTAAAATATATATCGAAAAAAGTAAGACCTGAAGCCTTGGTACTCCAGAGTGAAAATATCGATATTCCTGAGTTTGATACTATTGACACACACCTTGGATTGTCTCATATGGGAGGAAATGCGAAGCTTTATGTGAAGATATTAAAAGATTATATAAACAACTATGATGCTTTAGATCTAAAATCTTTAAATGGTGAAGCGTTTGCAAGAGCGATCCATACACTCAAAGGTCTGAGTGGAAATATAGGTGCCATAAAAGTAAGTGAGTTATCACATAAAATAGAGCAGACAGAAGATAAAACCCTCTTAGAACTCTTGGAGCAAGAACTTTTAGCCGTGATCTCAGAACTCAAAGAAAAACTGAATACTACACTAGTAGCACCTAGTGCCAAAAACCCTTTAGAGCCTTCAAAAAGAGATCAACTATTTGAGGATTTGAAAAAATACTCTTCAAAAAGAAGGGCAAAGAATTGTAAGAAAATCATAACAGAGCTTAAGGATTTTCAACTCGTAGATGAGGATGAAAAACGTATTAAAAAAATAGAAAAATTATTAGAACAAAGAGAATACAAACAGATAAAGGAGGTGCTTGAGAATGGAAAATAAAACAATACTCATTGTAGATGACACGATAGCAAATCTTGATATCTTAGGTGAGCTATTGGATGGTTATGATGTGATCGATGCTACCAATGGAAGCGACGCCTTAGAGATCGTCCAAGAGGAAAAAATCGATCTTATATTGCTCGATATCATGATGCCTCATATGGATGGATTTGAAGTATGCCAGAGACTAAAAAAAGACCCCTATACAGAAGATATACCCATTATATTTATCACTGCCATGAGTGATGAAGATAGCATAGAAAAGGCTTATGATATAGGGGGAAGTGATTATGTCACCAAACCCTTTAAGCCAAAAGAGCTAATTGCAAGAGTCAAAAGAGAGTTAAAACTAGTGGCTTTACAAGAGGAGTTAAAACTTTTAGCATCCATTGATCCTATGACAAAACTTTATAACAGAAGATACTTTAGCAAAGCATCAGAGAATATGTTAGATCTAGCAAAAAGAGAGAAAAAAGAGCTCGCTTTGATTATGGTAGATATTGATAGGTTTAAAAATATCAATGATACTTATGGTCATGATACAGGCGATGATGTGATCATAGCTTTTGCAGATATGCTTCATCAGATGCAAAGAGAAAGTGATATCATCTGTCGTTTTGGTGGAGAGGAATTTGTGATACTCATGCCAGAAACAGATTCAGATGGAGCAAGTGTAGTAGCCCATAAAATAAAAGAAAAAACCCACAATATAGCAATAGAAATCCAAAATAAAAGCCTAAGTTTTACCGTAAGTTCAGGGGTGTCATCTATAAAAGTTCACGATGAAAAAACGATACAAGCGGCTTTAAAAAGAGCAGATGAAGCACTCTATGAAGCCAAACAAAATGGACGAGACAGGGTCTGTGTCCATTGATTATATTCGTAATTTTAAAGCTTGCCACACGATACAAAGAGTAATTTTGTTATAATCCAATCATTACATGTAAGAACTAGGAATATAATGATCGATCTCAAATTATTACAAAAAGATTTTGATAGTGTCAGCACAGCCTTGATGCGGAAAAAAGTCGCTATCACAACAATAGATGCGCTAAAAGAGCGCAATGAAACACTCAAAGCGGCTAAACGAGCTTTTGAAACAGCCCAAGCAGAACAAAATGCCATGAGTAAACTCTTTGGTCAGTACAAACGTGAGGGCAAAGACATCAATGAGCTCAAAGCCAAAGTCGATGCAAACAAAGCAGTTATCGTAGGGCTTCAAGATGCTATGCGTATCGCTGAAGAGAGCCTGACTTCACTGATTATGGATGTACCCAATATACCTGATGAAAATGTACCTGACGGTGTTGATGAAAATGACAATGTGGAGATTAAAAAAGTCTTAACTCCAAAGAATTTCGACTTCACTCCAAAAGAGCACTGGGAACTTGCAGAGCAGAATAATTGGATAGATTTTGAAAGAGGTGCGAAACTATCAGGTAGTCGTTTTAGCGTCTCTTATGACATGGGTGCAAAGTTAGAGCGTGCCCTTATAAACTTCATGCTAAATTTCAATGGCAGTAGAGGTTTTAAAGAAGTCAGTGTCCCGCATATGGTCAACAGAACGGCTCTTGAAGGAACGGGACAACTTCCAAAATTTGAGGATGATCTGTATAAAATAGAGGGGCAGGAGATGTTCTTGATTCCTACAGCAGAGGTTCCCTTAACCAACCTCTTTCAAAATGAAATTATTCCTTATGAAAGCCTACCCATAAAAATGACAGGTTACACCTCATGTTATAGGAAAGAAGCAGGATCTGCAGGTCGCGATACAAGAGGGATGATTAGACAGCATCAGTTTCATAAAGTTGAGCTAGTCTGTATTACAAAATCAGAAACAAGTGACACTATCTTTAACGAGATGATAGATTGTGCTTCTGACATCTTAACGGCTTTAGAATTACCTCACCGTCTCGTTCAGTTGTGTACGGGAGACTTAGGTTTTGGAGCAGCAAAAACAGTAGACATTGAGGTGTGGTTACCAGGGCAAAACACATACCGTGAAATTAGCTCTATCTCAAACACAAGAGACTTCCAAGCAAGACGTGCAAAAATTCGTTATAAAGATGGGAAGAAAAATACATTTGTAAATACACTAAACGGAAGCTCTTTAGCTGTTGGTCGCACCATGGTCGCTATTATGGAAAATTGTCAAAACGAAGATGGTACCATTACCCTTCCTGCGGTATTAGAAAAATACCTCTAAACCTTTACATGTAAGCGAGAGAACGTGGCTGAAGAGATTCAAGATGATATTATTGTTATTGATGAATCTGATGCTTCTGGTAATGAAACATCAGAAGCTAAAGAGATATCAAATGAAGATTCTGATACCAAGACAAAAAAGATCCTTCTCATTGGTGCTACTGCTGCTATCTTAATTCTCGTTATTTTAATTGTTATTCTTCTTTTTATGAAACTCGGTGCTGAGAAAAAAACCACCTCTATCAATATGGATGATATTCAAAGTGGCCTCGCTAAGGATGCTCAAGAAGAGATTCATACTTCACAACTTGAAAAGATGATAACAAAGGCCAATTATCTTTATGGTAATGGGGACCAGAGTGACGCTCTTAAACTCTATAAAAAAATAGCGATTTACTCAGAAGCTATCTCACAATATAATCTTGGTGTTGCCCAACTTAAAGAGGGTGAGTACGATGCTGCCTTACAAAACTTTAAGAATGCCATCGCTAAGGGTGAACATCGTTGTGTCAGCGCTATTAATGCCGCTGTATGCTCCTTACATCAAAATAACAAAGAACAATTTAACTACTATATTGACCTAGCCTATGCTTATTTGCCTCATGAGAACGAGTCACCACTTTACAGTTACTACTACTCTCTTATCAACTTTTATAAGGGTAACTATTTAGAATCACTCAGTAGCCTAACACATCCCAATTCTGACGAGTACCGCATCCAAAGTAATGCGATTAGAACTAAGGTAGATACGCTTTATGGAAACTATAATCAAGCAGTATCGGCACTTGACTCACCTTACTTGATCAAAAATGCTGCGAGCTTAGGGATGCTCTATGCCAATATTGGTGATCTCACCTTAGCTAAAGAGCATCTCAGCGAAGCTATAGCTGAAAATCCTGAAGGTTTTAAAGAGCAGTTAGCCCTGAGCTATGTCTATCTTAAATCAGGTCTTCATGATGATGGGGGCACACTACTGAGGACCTTAACCGATATGTATGGTGAAGACGTTTATAAGCCTTATCCGGTGAATGTCTTTTTACGCCCAACTCTTTTTCAACCCCAAGGTGCGCAAGAACACCTACGAAATAAGACCTTGAAAGCTCGAAATATTGATTATCAGAAACTTTTCTACTTTGCTCCTTACAAAGTTTTTAATGCCTCGCAAACCATAAGCTACATCCGTAAAGGTACAGCCAATATGTTTATTGATGACATTAGTGGCGCTAAAGAGTATCTGCAAAAAAGCACTCAAACTTCAAGTGTTAACTACGGTATTGCTCAAGCCATTCAAAAAGCCTTGACATTTCAACTCTCTGAAGCGAACAAGCTTTTGCAATCTTTACACCAAAAACATACAAAACACTCCATTTTAAACTATAATCTTGCACTGACTTTCGCACAGATGGGTGATTTTGTCAATGCTCATAAATATTTTTTAAAATCTTACTATCTTGATGCTGACAACTATCTCTCTGGTATCTTTTCAATCATGTGCTCTCAAATGATTAATCAACCCAATCCTAAACTCCACGCAATTTTAAAAGAGAACCTTCAAAATGAAGATGATTCTGAAGCTTATGAGTTTTATCGAACCTTATTAAACTTCTCACAAGACAATTTTGTAGGAACACTTCCATGGCTAGAGACCAACTATAAAGACCGTCCTATTTATCTTATCTTAAATACTCTACTCGCAAGAAAAGTGGGTCGTATAGACCGCGCCAAAGATGATGCGAAAAAATTAGTCAATCTTCAAAACAGAGACATCCTTCCCCATCTAATCTACAGTAACTTAATCTATAAAGACCTTAGCAATAAAGCCTATGCAAAAGCCTTACTTGCTTATCTAAAAAAGCAGAACTTTATTTATGAGGATTTTTATTACGGTCCTTTTATTACCCGCTATCTTTATTCATCTACCGCATTAATTACGGGAGAGCTCTATCCTTTGCGTGAACAGCTTAAGAAAAAGTTAGCCGCTACGACAGAGAATCCCCAATCACTTATGCAAACATTGGCATTAACATCGATCTATAGTCAGAACTTTGAAGCAGCCTACCTACTTTACAATCAACTTATTGATGAGTATAAGGTTCGAGATTCATTAACACTTTTTCTAGGTGCCGTCGCTTCTATTGGAGCAAAGCACCCTGCCAACAGTATTGCCCTCTTACAGTTAGCAAAACTCAAAAATCCTAATAACTTAGAGAGCCGTTACGCCTTAGGCCTTCTCTACCTAGAAAGTAAAAACAATCAAGGGGCAGGTATTCAGTTTCAACATATTGGAAACAGCGGTTTTGTGTCTCAGTATTTTGATTTTAAAATTGATACGAAAAAATTGCTTTTTGAACGAAGAGAGAAAGAAAAAGAGTAGACTTCTTTCTATTTTTAACTCGACCCCTATCTCCAAATAATGTGTAGTAACGAAACAATGCTATAATACTAAAAAACAAGGAGATATTAACAATGCAGACTATACAAATTAATAATCCTGAGATTGAAAAATTTATATTATCTGAATATGGCAACGATACACAAAGCTTACTTAGTGACTTCGTTAAATTTATTGAATTATCTTTAGATGATGGCTACCCTCCAATCTCAAAAGATGAAGCAAAAAGAAGAGTTGCACAATCGGTAAAAGATGTTAAAAATGCAAAGGCTGTGCTTTTAAGCCAAAAAGAGTATGATGAAGATATGGATGAGTTTATGAAGTCACTATAGATGGTCATTGTTAGAAAAAAAGAGTATTTGACTGCCCTAAAAGTTATATTATCATTTATTTCAAAAGATAGTAGAAGTAGAGCTTTGAACTTTAAAAGCCAACTAGATCATAAAATAAATAGTTTAGTTAATTTTCCATACAAGTTTAAACAATCAGAAAACCATGAAGATGAAAATGTAAGAGATTTAACTTTCAAAGGTTATACAATTACATATTTTATAGAAGACAATAAAGACAAGATTTCAATTCTTGATATTTATAAGTGAATAGATAAATAATCTTACCTTTGAATCACTTCCTGAGATTTTATTAAAATTAGCGCATTAACTTATGTCGCGTATAGATCGTATAAATCGCGCGCATAGGACCATACATAAGATAGAGACTAAAGAGTAGCGCTAAGCCCTCAATAGGATATAAAACAAG
>JAYEGP010000231.1:0-10513 GCA_034659135.1 Campylobacterota bacterium | reverse complement strand
TAATATAAAAATATTAAGGTTCGTAAACGGAGACAGCTTTACGCTCTTTAAATCCAAAGTGCTTCTCTAAATCAGCATTATGAAGTAGAATCGGAACCACTATTAATGAAGCGGCTACGGCTGCAATAGTACCGAAGATTAAGGCGACACCAAGTCCACCAAATACGGCGTCACCAGCAAGTAGGGTTGAGGCTAAAATAATAGCGGCTGCTGTTAAAAAGATGGGCTTAGCACGGGTAGCACTCGCATAAGCAATGGCGTCAGTCTTAGGCATCCCTTTTTCATTCATTAATGATTTGGTAAAATCGATAAGCAAGAGAGAGTTCCTAGAGCTAATCCCTATGAGCGCAATAAATCCAATAAGTGAGGTCGCAGTCAGGAAAAAAGTGTCTGGCGTAAAAAGATCCATAACCCAGTGGCCAACAATAACCCCAATAATAGAGAGAAAGCTACCTAGTAAAATAATCGCACTTAGTACAAAACTTTTATAATAAATGACCATCAGTAAAAAGATCAAGATCAATGCAGCAATAAAGGCGCCTCCAAGCTCGATGAATGTGTCAAGAGTGACTTCCATCTCGCCATCCCATAAAAGCTTGTAGTGTAAGCCTGTTTTTTTATCAAGAAAATCAAGGTTAAAGAGTCCCGTTGTAGTGATTTCATACTCTTGCGACAGTTCATCAATAATCATAGCGCGTGCATCAACAAGTGGATAGACTTGAGAGACCATGTCGGTTTCAGCAACAACATTGGTCATTTGATGCAGGTTTTTGCTCATGATCATTGGATTGGATTGTGTTGGAATAATAGTAACAACTTCGGTAAGCGGCACTAACATACCTTTTTGATTCATCAGACGAAGACTTGAAAGTTTCTGCTCAACACTTCGAAGATCTTTTTTACTAAAGATTTTACTTTCAGAACTTAAGGTCAAAAAGAGAGGGATCTGTTCATCAACCACATCACTGTTTTTAATGGCGATATCCATACCTTCAAAAGCGAGATAGATAATGTCATTGACCTGTTTAATACTCAGTGCTGAACGTGCAATTTTGGCACTGTTAACCTTAAGATCAAAGCGATCATAAATTTCATCTTGCATGATGTCAATATCAACAAGACCTTCTGTTTTTTCAAAAATCTCTTTGATATGTTGTGCTAAATGTCGAATTCCGTGAGGATTGAAACCGTAGATTTCAGCAACGACAGCTGCCATTGTTGGTGGCCCGGCAGGAGGTTCAACAAATTTTATATTTGTCTGTGCTACAAGGGCTTCACATGTTTTTTGAACTTCAGGACGCATACGCTGAACCATTAAATATGATGGCTCTTTTCGATCATGTTTTTTTGTAAGGTTGACGACAACTTCTGCAAGGTTTTCTGCATTTTTAAAAGCACTCCCTTTGATAAGGCCTGCAAAATCAAGAGGAGAACCCATTCCTAAAAAGGTCTCAGTATCAGTAACTTCAGCCTCTTTTTGAACAAAGCCTGTCACACACTCAGCAACACCTTGTGTTTGAGTAATCGATGAACCGCTAGGTAGGTCAATATAGATGGTAAAGGTGTCATTGTTTTTACCCGGAAGCATCTTTGCTAGAACAATCTCTGTAGGATAGAGCATCATAACTGAAAGCAAAAAGCTTACCAGTGTCGCAACTAAGAAAAAAGTTTTTTGAGCTCTGCTTTCTAAGCCTTTGCGAATGAGGTTTTCAAATTTTTCAAATATCATTTTTAATGCTCTCCCTTCGCATGATTAGGTTTTTTCATAATACGTTTTGCCATATACGGTGTAAATATATAAGCAACAAATAGCGATGCTATTAGGGCTACAGGGACATTGGCCGGGATAGGTTTCATGAATTGTCCCATCATCCCACCAACAAAGGCCATGGGTACCATGGTTAAGATAATGGCAAAGGTTGCAATATTGGTTGGTGGTCCTATCTCATCAGTAGCTTCAACCAAAAGCTCATCGATATCTTGGTGTTCTGATTCAAGGGAATGAAAATGACGGTGAATATTTTCAATAACAATAATGGCAGCATCGACCAAAAGTCCAAGACTAAGTAAAAAGGCAAAAAGTGTGATACGATTAATGGTCTGACCGGTTATGTAAGCGATAAAGAGCGTAATCGCTAAAATTGCGGGCACCGTAAAAGTAACAATCATCGATTCCCTCCAACCTAATACAAAGATAAGAAGAATCGCAATAATAACAATAGAAATAAGCAGGTGAAAAACTAATTCATTTACGGCTTCATTAGCACGTTCACCATCATTTCTAGTAATGGAATAGCTGATACCGTTTTTAGCTAAAAGATCTTTATATTGATCGAGCTCTTTTTTAACCTCTTCAGAGATAATAACGGCATTAGTTCCTTTGAGTTTTGATACCGTTAAGGTGACCTGGCTTGTTGGTGCTGAAAATGTACCCTCTTCATTGACGCTAATCGTTGCTGTTCTAAAATTTTGAATATCGTAGCTATCGGTTACTGTAGCCACATCACGTAAGTGGATGGCAGAACCCATGTATTGTGCGACAATGATATTTTCAACGTCTTTAACACTTTCAATGGCATTTTTAATACCCATCATCACAATCTGGTTGTCTTTAGAGTGATTTTTGACAGCAGGAACATTGTATGCCAGTGCTTGTACTGCTTGAACGATCTGACCCATGGAGAGGTTATACCCTGAGAGTTTAGCTAAATCAACCTCGAGATTGTATTGATGCTTATTGCCCCCTTTGAGTGCGGTAACAGCCACATTTGGAAGACCATTGATATGATGCTGAATCTTTTTAACTGCGTCATAGAGCTCAGTACGATTCATCTTGTTGGTATCTTTAGAGTAAAAAGCAACCGATAAAATAGGGATGTCCACATCAATGTCGAGAGGTTTAATAATAGGCTGCATCGCTGTTTTAGGAAACATATCAGCATTTTGCATGATCTTATCATAGACTTTTAGGTTTGAGTTCTCTTTCTCTTCACCGATGTAAAATGCGGCATTAACGATACCGACATTATCCATAGCCATACCGTAGATATGCTCGATTCCAAGAACCTCTTTCATCTTACGCTCAAGAGGTTTGACGATAACATTTTCGACCTCTTTAGCTGTTGCACCGGGCATGGCAACAATAACCGTAGAGCCGCTGACCACCATCTGAGGGTTCTCTTCACGTGGCATGATCATCAGTGAAAGATAACCAATGGCGAGTAGGGTTACTCCTAAAAGCATGGTTAATGGGCTATTCATAAAATAGCGTGCTAATTTACCCGCAAAATCTTTGGGTGTATAAGGTTTATGTGTTTGCATTGGTATCCTTATCGCTTAGGGAATGACGACAGTAGCGTACATACCTGGATAGATTGGCTGACCAGGATTGGGTTTGAAAGCAACTTTGACCTTAAAGGTGTGTGTCATTGGATTGGAGCTAGGAATAATGGCATTGATCGTGCCGATAGCTTTAAGTCCAACCGAAGGGACTTCAATAGCGACTTTTTGACCATAAGGCACACGTGAGAGGTCATTCTCAGCGACTTCAATAGCTATTTTAAGATCGCCCAGATCTGCTAAGACATAAGCAGGCATTCCCGGCATGGCCATCTCACCAACCTTAATGTTTTTAGCGACAATAACACCATCGTTGGGTGCTTTGATATTGAGGTATTTGTATTGATTTAACACTTCTTTGAGTTGCGCTTGCGCTTGCGCTACTTGTTTCTTGCTGATTTCAACCATATCTTGCATATTTTTTGCGGCAAGCTCAAGGTTTTCAACTTCGTATTTACTGACCATGTTTTTTTCTAAAAGTCTTTTATAACGTGCGAGATTAAGTAAAACATTATTAAG
Source organism: Campylobacterota bacterium (assembly GCA_034659135.1). Taxonomy (GTDB): domain Bacteria; phylum Campylobacterota; class Campylobacteria; order Campylobacterales; family Sulfurimonadaceae; genus S010-53. Next base: position 6,655 of record JAYEGP010000231.1, on the reverse strand, counting down.
CTGATTTTGATTCATCTGTAGGGCGAGTTCTGCTTGAGAAATTCCGAGTTGAACACGTGCTTTTGCAGAGTCTACTTCTTTAGAATCAATGGTATAAAGCAGGGCACCTTTTTTGACGCGCTCACCTTCATTGGCACCGACTTGGGTTACAAAACCCATATAGCGACTGGTAATCATTTTTTGGTTATCAGAGATAACGCTTCCTGAAACATTAATCCCTTCAGCAAAGAGGGCAGAGGTGACTACGATGAGAGTAAGTAAAATATTTTTCATTTATTGGGCTCCATTGGCTATTTTTTCTAAGGCAAAAAGACGCTTTAAACGTCTGTTTTTAACTTCAAGTAAGGCGAGAACTTTTTCAAGTTGCAGAGATTGTTTGATGATGACATCACTCATTGATGAGAGCTGCTCACGGTATCGTTCCTCATAACTGTGGTAGATAGTGTTGGCAAGATCGAGTTCATGTTCAAGTGCTGTAATCTCAAAATCAAGTGATTTGATCTCGGTACGAATCTTATCGACTTGCAAAGCGATCCCTTTTTTCGCAAGCTCAACTTGAGTTTCAGTTTTGAGGACCTCAAGACGGGCTTTTTCAACTTTAGCATAATCCGCGCCACCATTGAAGATATTCCATTTAAGTTGAGCTCCTAGTGTATAAGAGCCTTTATCTATGGCATATTCATCAAAACCTTCTGCTGCCGTCTGAACATTGGCTTGAACACCAATCATCGGAAGATAATCAGCTTGCTCGATATCTTTCATGCTACGACGAATCTCAAGACCTGTTTTGGCACGTTGGACATCCACATTTCTTTCAATGATATCTTCAGTACGAAAGTTGGGTATTGCAATGTCACTATTTGGTATCTCGATAGTTGTTATCTCTTGATTGAGTAGAAAACTAAGGTAGTGATACAGTAGCTCCTTATTGGCCTCCATCTGACGAATGGAGCGTTTGATATTGGAGCGTTTTGCCTGAACTTCAAGGAGGTCAACATGCTTAGCGTAACCTTCTTCAATCATTGATTCTGCCATCGCTTCGAGTGAAGCGATATTATCATCAAGTGTATGCAGGTTTTTGAGGACCTCTTCAAGCAGTTTCATATCATAGAATGCTTTGCGCGTCTCATAAATCTTGAGATTTAAAAGTTTGGTTTTATCAAGCGTTTTTAGTTTTTCCATGGATTCTGCAGCAGTGACATAGCCTGATATCTTCCCACCAACATACAGGGGTAGTGAGTATTGCAGTTTACTCTGGAAAAAATTACGATCACCGGGATTGTTTAAATCTTCTGGAGGTTGCGTATACATAGCGCCACATGCCGCCATATCTCCACCTTGACAGGCACCAAAATTATTCATAAATTCTTCGGCTCCAAAATCTCCAAAAGTAGCCTCACGACCGGTGAGTTTAAATCCAAAAACATTACCCGCATCATCAGATCGAGAGATGTTTTGAATAAAATCTAAGGTTCCCCAGTGGGTACCATTGGCTTGAGATCGAGACGCTTGAGCACTCTTAAGATCATAGTCTGCTGCTTTGATTTCGAGGTTATTGGCCTTTAGCAGTTCAATCGCTTCTGAGAGGTTTAAGCGATCGGAGTAAAGAACATCAGCAGCGTGCATACTGATGATTGATGTGACGAGAAAAGCAACTGTTTTCATGTGTTAAAAACTCCTTTTTAAGTCTAAGTGAAAAAAGTGTGATATTATTATTATGTTTATTATGAGAAAAGATTATAGCTAAAATTATTCTAGAGTTACTTTAAATCTCTTTTAGATAGAATTGCATCAAAATATTTAAAGGTCAACTATGGCAAATATCAGCATGAGCGATATCAAAAAAAATGTACGTCTGGTTATCAATGACGTCCCTTACAAAGTAGTGGAATTTCAACACGTTAAACCAGGAAAAGGTGCGGCATTTGTTCGTATGAAAGTGAAAAGTTTTATCAATGGAAAAGTGGTTGAAAAAACAGTTCATGCCGGTGATAAGTTTGAGATTCCTGATATGAAACATGCCACAATGCAGTATCTTTATGATGATGGTGAACAGTTACAGTTCATGGATAACGAAACATACGATCAGATTGGTCTTAACTATGAGCAGTGTGAAGAAGCGATGAAATGGCTTAAAGACGGTACCAACGCTGAGATGATCTTTTACAAAGGTAATGCGATCTCTGTTGATGCCCCTGCGGTTATGGAGCTTGTCATTACTGAAACCCCACCAAACTTTAAAGGTGATACCTCAAGTGGATCTAAAAAACCGGCGACACTCGAAACTGGTGCGGTTGTGCAGATCCCTTATCATGTTATTGAGGGTGATCTTATCCGTGTGAATACTGTTGATGGTGAATACATCGAAAAAGTTAAATAGCTTAAGAGTGAAAAAATAGAGGAGTTTTTATGCCAAAAGTCTTAGTTCCCATTGCAAAAGGATTTGAAGAGATTGAAGCGGTAGCGCTTATCGACGTGATGCGTCGCGCAGGTATTGAAGTGCTGGTAGCTTCGTTAAATGATCATGAAGAGGTAGAAGGTGCTAATGGTATCACAATAAAAACAGACTTACATGTAAAGATTGTTAAATCAGATGAGTTAGATATGATCGTTCTACCTGGTGGCTGGGATGGTACTTACGCTTTAGCTGAGGATGCCACTGTGAAGCGACTGCTTCAGGAGATGGATGCTAAGGGTAAAAATATCGGGGCGATCTGCGCCGCGCCTTACGCACTTCATAAAGCGGGTGTTTTGAAAGAGAACTTTACCTGTTACCCTTCGGCTGAAGAGCAGATTCGTCTTAATGGTTTTCAAGGTGATAAAGCACAGGTTGTTTTTGATGGCAATGTGATGACCTCACGAGGTCCAGGAACTTCGATCTGTTTTGGACTTCAGATCGTGAAAAAGCTTGTTGGTGATGAGACCTACTTAGCTCTTAAAGAGGGACTCTTAGCTACTTATTGTGAGTAACTTTTTTTAAAGTGATATCAAAGGGCGGTTTGAGTGGATTGATGTAGTAGTCGTTGATAAAGAGAAGTTTCTCTTTATGGCTTATCATCACACGCAGACCATAACGACGCGATTTTTTAAAGTCTCTAGGATCGACATCGAGCCTAAGACTAAAAGGAGGGTATCCTTTGATACTCTTTTGACCTGACTCGATAGTGGTGGCAATGACATCCATCTGCGAGACATCTTCAACTCTTACATGTAAGACACTTTCGGGTGGTAATTCAAAGGCTTCTTTATAATCAGCAGCTATGTAAAGAATACCTTCTTCTGCGAGTCCCATATCATCACGCATCATCGAAAAAAGTGACAGGCTTGTCATCAGTAGTAAAAATATATATTTCATAATTTAGTATAAACTGTTTTCCCAAGAAAATTTCTGAAAAATATGAGTCAATGTTTCATCTAAAGGTGCTGTGATGCTAAGCCTTTCTTGCGTATAGGGATGTGTGATCTCTAATTTACGGGCATGGAGTAACATGCGATGACAATCAAACACTTCTCTAAAGAGTCTGTTATGCTCTCCTCGCCCGTATTTGGTATCGCAGATAAGATGATGTGAAAGATGCTTCACATGCCTACGTATCTGATGTTTCCGACCGGTTTTTGGCTTTACATGTAAGAGGGAATAGCGGGACTTTTCATAGCGTCCTACCGCATAAGGAATCTCTACGGTTGCCAGACGTCTATACTTAGTGATGGCCTCTTGGGCTTCGGGTACTTTAGTACGGTTTTTATCGGAGATTTTGTCCAGTTTTTCAGTAAGAGGATGATCGATAATACCCTCTAGCTCTGTATAGCCACGAACCACAGCAAGGTAATGTTTTTGTGTTGTGTGCGCTCGAAACTGCTCAGATACAAGCTGGGCACTCTCTTTATCGAGCGTAAAAAGCAAGACACCTGAGGTGGGTTTATCAAGGCGATGAACAGGATAAACATATTGTCCGATCTGATCACGTAAAAGTTGAATGGCAAAACGTGTTTCATGCCTATCTATAGGCGAGCGATGAACGAGTAGTCCTGAGGGTTTATTAATCGCAATGAGGTGTTTATCTTGGTATAATATCTCTAACATAAGTGCAATGATATCACTTTGAGGAGTCATTTATGATTGAGAACAGACATGTCAGTAAAGTTTACAAGATGGGGGAGGTCGATCTTAGGGTCATTAAAGATCTGAACCTTACTATCGAGTTTGGTGAATTTGTCGCTATTGTCGGTCCGAGTGGGAGCGGTAAAAGTACGGTCTTAAATCTTCTAGGCTGTCTCGATCAACCGACTGAGGGCAAGGTGATGATCGAGGGGATAGACATTACTCAGCTCAATCGCACGGCCTTGGCAAATTTTAGAGGCGAGAACATCGGTTTCATCTTTCAAAGCTTTAACCTTATTCCGGTGCTCTCAGTGTATGAAAATATCGAATATCCACTTATTATGATTCAAAACCTCCCAAAAGAGGAGCGTCATGAACGCATTATGAAACTCCTTAAAGAGGTGGATATGCTCGATCAAAAAGAGAAGTTTCCCGATCAGCTCTCCGGCGGACAGCGTCAGCGCGTGGCGATCGCCCGTGCGCTCGTGACCAAGCCTAAGATCGTCTTTGCTGATGAGCCTACCGCCAATCTTGACACGCAGACCTCTAATCAGATCATCACCCTGATGCGAAACATTCAAAAAGAGTTTAACACGACCTTTATCTTTGCGACCCATGATGAGAAGATTGTGACTGCGGTCGATCGTATCATCACCTTAGTCGATGGCGTGATTACGGATGATCAGAGGATCGCATCATGAAAAATATCATTAAAATAGCCTTTAGAAACCTGCTGCGAAGCGGCAGAAGAACGCTTCTGACGGCAAGTCTGATCACGATAGGCGTGATGTTCGTTCTAGTCTACGCCGCGCTTTCGGGCAGTTTTAAAGCCTACATGATAGGGCAGGTCACGGACTCGATGTTGGGGCATATCCAGATTCATAAAAAAGGCTATATCGCTTCACTCGATAACCTCCCCCTCGATAAAAACCTCAATGCCAAGCAGATCGATAAGGTCACCGCGCTTTTAGAGGAGAACCCTTTGATAGAGAGTTATACCTTTCGTCTGAAACTCGGTGCCATGTTCTCTAACTATGTGGCGTCGACAAGTGTCAGACTTAACGGGATTGACCCTCAAAAAGAGGTAAAAACCCTTCCTCTTTTTAGTTCCCGTATTGAAGGGATAGACGCTTCATCTTTAGAGGAGGGGAGTATCTTAGTCCCTGAGCTCATTGCCAAAGGGATGCAAGTTGAAAAAGATGACACCATAGTCTTGGTCGCTACCAATAAAAAAGGTTCGGTCAATGGACTGAACTTCAAAGTTGCAGGCACGATAGAGCCGATCTCAGGACCGGGGGGACGTGATGGCTATATTCATATCAATGATGTGAAAAAACTCCTTCGCTTTGATGCGATAGAGGTGAGCGAAGTGGTGATACGACTCAAAAATGTCGCCTATTTGCAAAAAGCGATGCAACAGCTTCAGCCCCTTGCTCAGATGAAAAATCAAAAAGAGAAGCCCGTCTTTGAGATCCATACCTGGAAGCAGCTCAGCCCTTTTTACAACATCGTTAAAATGCTCGACATCATGGATATCTCGATTAAGATCATATTGATCTCTATTGTCCTTATCTCGGTACTCAATGTGATGGTGATGAGCGTGTATGAGCGAATCAAAGAGATTGGAACGATTGCGGCGATGGGAACCACCCCCTCGACAATCACCAAGCTTTTTTTAACCGAGGGTTTGATGCTGGGAATCTTTGGCACCATCTTAGGCAGTATCCTCTCTCTGGGCATCGTGGCTATCTTAAATGCGATGGAGATCACCTTCTCTTTTGGACGCCAAGAGGGCTTAACGCTGAGCCCTGTTTTACATCTGAGTGAAGTGCTTGTTGTCAGTGTGATTGTCATTTTGATCTCACTCATCGCATCGATATCACCCGCTATCAAAGCGGCAAATCTTAATCCCGTTGATGCTTTGCGTCAAAACTAGGAGTTGTTTATGAAGTTTATTATTCTTATTGCCCTGAGTCTGAGCCTCTGTGCGAATGATATATTAGAAGAGATCGATCGTAAACTGACCCCTGTCTCGGCGCAGATGTATAAAAAACTGATCAACATCGAACCTGATGGCTCGAAAAAAGAGTTCTTACTCTTTCAGGCTAAAAAAGATAGAGAGAAGATGGTCTCACTCTTTTTAGAACCCGACAGTGAAAAAGGGCGTGCCACCTTGCGACTTGGTGAAAATATGTGGCTCTACATCCCTAATGTCGGACGGCCGATTCGCATCACCTCGATGCAGTCGGTTGTCGGGGGTGTTTTTAATAACGCCGATATTTTGCGACTCGATTTTAGCTCAGAGTATACCGTAGTCAAACAAGAGGAGAGAAAAGAGTATACACTTCTTGAACTCAAGGCGAAAAATGAGAGTGTCTCTTATGACAAACTTTTGATGCAGGTTGATGCCAAGAGTTTGACTCCGATTCAGATTGAGTGTTATACCTCGACGCAGATGCTCATAAAAACACTGTACTATAAAAAGCTCAAAGATTTTGGTGATGGGATTGTCCGTCCTTCGGTTGTCGAGACCAGTTCACCTCTGTATAAGGG
>JAYEGP010000230.1:0-2080 GCA_034659135.1 Campylobacterota bacterium | reverse complement strand
CAAATCAATAAAAATTTACTCATTACACTGGCAGAGTATGTCATAAAAACTGAAGATGATTCAATATTGGGATACGCTCTAAGCGGAACACTGCCTACAGGGATGGGTTTTGATACTACTAGCGGTGTTATCTCCGGTACACCTCTGCAATCAGGAACATTTACACTTTCAGTGAGTGCAAGTGATGACGATGGCACATCGAATATTGTGACATTTGATCTGATTATCGGAACCACGATACCAATATCGAGTTTTGATAACATTACTATAGACGGAGAGCTTCTTCAAAAAGGTTCGGATTTTGTATTAGGCTATACAACCGAGAACGATTATGTTGACTTTACTGAATATTTTAGAATATACAAAAAACCTACCACGAAACCTATGGCATTTTGGGATGCTTATTATAATACATCAGGTACGTTATTTGTCCGTACGTTAAAAAATAGTGACAATCAAGGAAAATTAGCTTTTTATCGCGTTGCAAATTATGGAAATGGAGCAGAAGGTGAACTTATTGCTGAAACGACAAGCAATGCGTGTCCAGAATCCTATAGCTTTGGTGAGCAGGTTGTCTGTTTGGGGGTTAGTATTGAACCGGGTGTCGATTATGCGATAAAATATGAAAATTCCAAGCTCTTAAGTAGTGATACTACCGCATCTGATCTGCCTCCAATGTCGATGGACTTTTTCCCGGATGCGGCGACGCGTGGTATGGAAGATGGTATTATCTGTCTTAATGATGTTGCCAACATTCCAGAGATTAGAAACTGTGGTGAAACATGGTATCGCTCGACCTATAGGCAAGTGGTTAAGCCGAACTTGGATAACGGCAGAAGAATGGCAAAAATGAAATTAGGCGACGCGGAGTCTGCTAAAATTGCTGCTGACGTTGGATTCTGGGCATTGGAAATTGGACAAAATGTTGTGTCAAATACCGAAAACATTAAGAATTTTAAAAAGCTTTCCCAGGCTAATAAGTCAAAGTTGATTGCAACAGGAGTCAACCTCGCACTTCAAGGGGTTGGTATGGCTGCAGATGGCGGAACGGGTACATGGTCAGATTCTCTTTCGATTATTGGGGATCACATTGTAGGTGGCATTGCCGCAGCTGATTGTGTTGCTACGGTTGATCTTTCAAGTTGTCAAACGGCTATTTTAACTTTAGTAGAGGATATCTACTCTGCAACGAATGAAATCATATGGATAAGATCGAATTGGGATTATCAAAGGATATCTTTGTCATATATGACCATTGATATTGCACTGCGACAATCTTATCTGAATTGGTACGATTGGAATCAGTTTGTCACTGCCTCAAACCAATCAAGCCAAGAGATAGATGACATATTGTATGGTTATGCAGCAAGCTATATAGATTGGAATGCTTTAGATGGCGCTTGGTATCAGGAGCTTGCAGATATTGAACTCAGTGACTTTGATAAAGCACAAGCTGCCGAGCTGTATTTAAAACTTATGGGAAGAATCAGTAGCAGTCCTCTTATTGACAGAATGCACAATGACAATATATATAAAGACAAAGATGGCAATGGTGTTGTCAATAGAGTTGATTACCCTGAGAGAAAGGGAATGAATCCGGCACTTATCAACTATCTGCTTGAGTAAAGATTCTCAACATTGGGGGTCGGGTTATAACTATAACCCTAAAGCCTCTCTAAAAACACCACCAAAACCCCTTACATGTAAACCAAACCAAAACTAATGTATAATCATAAACAAACAAAAAAAGAGAACCAATGCAATTCTTAGATGTACGTACAGATTACGCCTTTAAAAAAGTCTTTGCTAGTGAAGAGAGTAAAGAGATACTAATAAGCTTTTTAAATAGTATCATCTATCAAAACAGTACTAAAAAGATACAAGAGCTTACTATCGTGGACCCTTATAATATACCCATGCTTAAAGGCATGAAAGATACCTTTGTAGATGTCAAAGCAAATCTCAATGATGGAACAAAAGTCATCATAGAGATGCAAGTCCTTAACCACGCAGGATTTGAAAAAAGAGTTCTCTATAACGCAGCTAAAAACTACTCCGTACAACTCAATAAAAGTGAAGA
>JAYEGP010000229.1:0-2088 GCA_034659135.1 Campylobacterota bacterium | reverse complement strand
GTGTAAAGGTGAATCTATTGAAATAATAGATGACTCTGTTTATAAGTTTGAAAAGGCTGGCATATCAAAAGGTTTAGAAGAAGTTGAAAACGGTAATGTTTATTCATCTGATGAGCTTATCCAAAAGTTAAATAAATAATATATGAAAGTCAACTTGCCTTGTCATGATATACAGATATATTGACTTTGATGAATCAAAAATCGAATTAACATGATAAAATTCAATGTATCGTCCCCTTTATAATTAGGTTACATGTAAGTATTTGAAATTTGTGACTTGACCCTTTGTTTAGTTTCTATGCTGCGCTCTTTTGACCATGTTTTCTACACTTTCTGTCATGTTTAATGGCGCAATCATTATTTGAGGGTTTTGATTTGCATACACTCTGAATATCTCATCTGCAAAAGCCTGACCCACAGACTCAACACCCTCAAAATCAAATATCACATTTTCAAAGTTCTCTATACGAGTCAACAATCTTTTTGCTTGAGAACGCGATATAAGAAGTTCATTTCCGTATACTGCCAATTTAACAGGAATAACAGTTTTATTGAATTGATACTCATCTGGGGCAGCAAAATCATCAAACACATCTCTTAATTTTCGATCTGATTCCAAACCAATAACCATACAGACCATAGTTCCCGCGTTTTCAAGCAACATAGCTGATTCAAGAATGAAATCAAAATCAAGATCATCATCGTGTGAAAACTTCAAACCTTTTGACTCGATCTCAAAACTATCAAATACCCTAGAGGTAAAAAAAATACCCTCACCTGTATGTCGATCCGGATCAGTTGTTAGTTTTCCTTTTGACAACTCCAATATTGCTTGTCTCTCATCTGCAAGATTACAAAGACGAGTAATCTTTTTAAAGATTCCTTCTCCATTATCGGTTACAAAGATAGAGACATTATTGCCGTTTTTAAATACCCCAATATGAAGTTTATCCCCTCCTGAATGATCGATAGCATTATTAACCATTTCCGTAAACCCATAGACACATACCTCTTTAACATTATCTGACACCTCTTCAACAATTTGTCTAAAATTGTTAGCCCATATGGTGTCCTCTGAAAGATCATCTTCTAGCTCTATAGTAATAACATTATCTCTTACTGCACCTAGAAAATAACGCTTGCCCTTTCCTTTTCCAGTTGTTCTAAGTCGATCCTCTTTTTCTAATCGTCTTACATGATTATGGACTGCTTGTGGTGTAATAGAAAATACACCACCAATATGGTTTACAAGGTCATTTGGGTGATGACCTACATCTCTAAGTATTTGCCGTCTAATGACAACACCTTTTTCTCTGTTGTTCATATCTTTCCTTTAAGAAAATATTTTACTTAAAGGACAATATTATTTTACTTAAAGGATAAAATTAACAATAAAGGAGACAGGCTACTTTTCATACATCTTTCCTAGGTCTTCCTCTCTGATTTAGTGTAGATTGTCTATCTTACTCAACTTTCGCACCTAAATCCAAGTAAATTTTGAGTGGTGCTGCGTAGAGTAGCGATGATATCAGTGAAATCCTCATTTCTCTTTACAACATCGTCAATCTGTGCTATTTTGTCCATAATCTCAATAAAAGCCTGCATAGCAATGGAGAGGGTATAAAGCTCACACTCCAGATCTCTGAATAATCCACCAATGGTTTTGGGTTCATGGTGCATCCTATTGATATAGCTGACGATGTTGCACCATACACCCCAGTGAGTAAATCTCTACTTTTCGATTAAAAGAGAAAAAAGAGCGGCGTATCATCTGACACTCCTGCTCTATTTCTCTTTGGAAGTTTGTGCCAACATCAAGGTGAGGACATCAGTATAAGTTTTGAAAAAAGGTGCTGAAACTTTTCTTGTGACTCGACCCCTATCTTTAAATACACGCGATGCTTCTATTACCCATTGCGGAAAGTCTACATTTACTTTTTTAGTATCCATTTTAAGAGCATTAGGTCTTGTGGCTTTTGAAAAACCAAGATATTCGCTTATGTCTTCTTTTCATACACTTCTATACGATACAATTACCATTATGAAGACATTTTTCTTATTTATTTTTATCATTTTACTCTTTCAAGG
>JAYEGP010000228.1:0-10625 GCA_034659135.1 Campylobacterota bacterium | reverse complement strand
CGATGGAGGCATCAGAGGGCGTAATTATACTTTAGCTTTTTGCTATTGTCAATTATTTTTACTGTTTTTTTCGTTTTCTATATAAATTTGATGCAACAAGATAGAAAATGACGCCAGATCGGTCTAAAGTGAGTACCGATTTATTATTTAAGAGTGCTTGTAATCTCTGTTTTGTAGCTTCATCAAATAAAATATCTATGTCATCTTCACTTAATGGACGTTTATCGAGCGTGTTTAAAATTTCCTCATTTGAATATGATGTGGGTTGGGTGGTGATTTTTTTTCGAGATGCGATATTAATAGGTAAAACGGAATCAAATTTTGTGGCAATATTCATGAGTTCTTCGAAGCTCAGTGCCTCTACAGGGTACGCAGGAGGGCGGTCAATGGTACCGATATCGATACGTTCTGTCTTTACATGTAAGAGAACCTCGTTAAGCTTAGCTATCTCATTTGCTGTATCGTTAAGGGCTTTTACAAATAAGATTTCAATAAAGAGTTTGCCTTGAAAATCATTTGAAAAATTCTTTACATGTAAGATAATATCTTCTATGTTGATGCTCTTATGTGGACGATCTATTTTATAAAAAACATCTTTTGAGACGGCATCTAGTGAGAGTTTGACTTGATCGAATTTTAAAAGTGTTTGATAGGTATTGGGGTTGTTTAACGTTGCACTGTTCGTTAGAATTAAAAGTTCAGCTCTTACATGTAAGGCTTTGATAGCATCTACTAAGTTGTCAAGATGCGGATAGAGTGTGGGTTCACCATTGGCCGTTATGGTTATCACATCGATCTTATCATTAAGATGCTTTTTTAATTCATTTATGATTGTAGGCACTTCAATAATGTGCGTTTGAGAAGAGACGGTAGCGCTAGGGGCAAGTTCACAGTAGAGGCAGTCAAAATTACACTGTTTGAGTGAGGGAGAGAGGTCAATACCCAAGCTCACACCAAAACGGCGTGAGATTACGGGTCCGAAGATGATATTATTTTCCACTAACTCTATGACACTCTTTGATGAAGTGCTTCGCATTTTCAACAGGAACATCAGGAAGAATTCCATGTCCTAGGTTAAAGATATGGCGTTTGCCTTGCATGGTATTTTGAATAGCTTCAACCGATTTAGTGGTCTCTTCTTGTGAATAGAGTCGACACGGTTCCATATTGCCTTGAAGGACGTATTTATCACCCAATTTCTCTTTGGCGAGTGCCATTGGCGTTGCCCAGTCGACACCAAAGACATCAAAGTTTCCATAAACTTTATCTAAAAATGAAGGAATCCCTTTGGGGAACATGATGATAGGAATATTTGGATATTTCCCTTTAAGATAATCCGCAATTTCAACCATATACTTCCATGAGAACTCATCATAGTTAGCTGGCTCAATCGCTGCTGCCCATGAGTCAAAGATTTGAACCACGTCGATACCCGCTTCAATCTGCTTTTCCATATACAGTTTAACAACTTCCGTCACTTTAGCAAGAATTTTATGTAAAAGTCTAGGGTTTGAGTACATCATTTTTTTACAGATGTTATACGTTTTTGTCCCTTGCCCTTCGATCATATACGTCGCAAGTGTCCAAGGTGCCCCAGTAAAACCAATAAGTGCTTTATCTTCAGCAAGCGCTTCTTTGATGAGTTTGATGGTATCAAAAACGTAAGTCAGTTTACTTGCAGCTTCGTCGCCACCGATAAGTCTATCAATATCAGCTTCACAGGTGATAGGATCACTGAACTTCGGACCTTCCCCTTTGACAAAAGAGAGATCCATTCCCATCTCATCAGGAATAACAAGAATATCACTGAAAAGAATCGCCGCATCCACACCGATAATATCCATAGGCTGAAGGGTCACTTCACACGCTTTTTTTGGATCATGACAGAGGTTTAAGAAGTTTCCTGCTTCGGCGCGAACCGCCATGTATTCAGGAAGGTAACGACCTGCTTGACGCATCATCCAAACGGGAGTGTAAGGGGTCTCTTTGCCTAAACAGGCATCTACAAATATTTTACGACTCGGCATTTAGTGCCTCATTGCATTGAATTTTAATTCTTATACTCATCAAAGTTCCTTGTTTATTTTTTTCCAACTTTTCCTAAAAAGAAAAGTCCAACAGCTACTGCTGTAATAGAGAGTGCGAAATATAACATCTCTAAAGGGGTGCTATATTCGGTATGAGCCACTTTTTGAAAGAATCCAACCACTAAAACCATCACTATAACTTTAGAGATTTTATCTTTAAGTTGATCAAGTGAGTGAATAGCTAAAAGTTGGTTCTCTTTGCCGTCTTCATCTTTTGCTGCATCGATTTCTGAAATAAAAAGTTCATAGATTCCGAAAGAGAATATCAGCATAACAACACCAATAAGGTAAAGATCAACGGCTCCAATGATTCCTCCGACAACATCTTCATGAAAGTGTTCAGGATGGGCGTGGGTGATGTAGGTATTGATCACATAACCCGCGGTCGTAAAGATATCAACACTAGCGACTGCAAATAAGATAACCGCACCGATAAGTCCAAAAACAACAGCGAGAATAACGATAAATCGTGAACTCCATAAGCTGTTTTCAAAGATTTTCTCTAACATTATTTTGCTTCCTCCATCTCGATCCATTTTTGAGCGATACGCACCGCATTGGTTGCTGCACCCACTCTTAAGTTGTCCGCAACAACCCAAAGATGTAAGATATTGTCACGATAAAGGTCTTTACGAATACGTCCGATAAAGGTCTCGTTTTGATCAACACAGCTAGCTGGCATTGGATATTCACTCTCGGCTGGATTATCTATGACGATAATATTTGCCGATTTACGAAGAATCTCACGGGCTTCATTGGCATCAACATCGCTATCAAAAGTCAGCGTTAAGGCCTCAGAGTGACCACGCAAAACAGGGACACGCACACAGGTCGTACTCACTTCAACATCTTTATGAAGGATTTTTTTGGTCTCATTGACCATTTTGATCTCTTCTTTGGTGTAGTCATTCTCTAAGAAGACATCGATCTGTGGAATGAGGTTCAATGCGATCTGGTGAGGAAATTTAATATGTTCGCTCTCATCAAGTTTAAAATTGAAAAAGTCTTGCATCTGCGTGACAAGCTCTTCCATTGCAGTTTTACCCCCGCCTGAAGTGGCTTGATAGGTACTCACATCAGCACGAATCAGATCATACGCTTCATCAAGAGGTTTAAGCGCTTGTACCATCTGTATAGTCGAGCAGTTAGGATTAGCGATAATACCTGTTTTTCTCCACTGCGAAATATCTTCAGGATTGACCTCAGGAACAACCAAAGGAACATCCTCTTCCATACGAAAGTGGCTGGTGTTATCTATCACAACAGCACCGGCTTGTGCGGCAAAGGGTGCGTATTTTGCAGAGACGGACCCTCCTGCACTAAAGAGCGCAATATCAATCTTCTCTTCGTCAAAAACGGTTTCAGTAAGCTCTTTAATCACAATCTCTTCATTGTTGAATGTAACACGGTTTCCTGCACTACGTGCACTGGCTAAAGGGACAAGTTTTGCTAGAGGGAAATCGATCTCTTCGATCACTCTTAGTATCTCTTCACCGACTGCACCACTGGCACCCACTACGGCAACATTGTATTGTTTCATTTTACACTTCTCCTTCTAAATTATAAAGTTTTATTTTTTTCTCTAAGAGAGATTGACTCATTCCTAGCATCTCTGAACTCTCTTTGAGATCCTGTTTACATGTAAGCAAAATCTCTTCGATAAGTTCGGCTTCCATATTGGCAATGGAGCGTTTCTGTTTCAGTCCGCGACTCTCTAAAAAAAGCGTATCAGGATTGATAATATGGCCATCACTTAAAATCGTCGCACGCTCAACAACAGAGATAAGCTCGCGAATGTTTCCAGGCCATTTATAGGCTAAAAGTGCGTTTTGGGCCTCTTGAGAAAAGGTTTTGGTCTCAAATCCATACTGCTCACAGTTTTGCTCTAGCGTTGCCATCGCAATAGGCAGTATCTCTTCTTGACGTTCACGAAGCGCTGGAATATGTAGCGGTATGGTGTTGAGTCTATAGTAGAGATCTTCACGAAACTCACTCTCTTTAATCTTGTCATGAAGATCAGCATTGGTCGCAGAGATGATTCGGACATCAATCTTTATCGGTTTTTGCGACCCCAAACGACGAATTTCACGCTCTTGAAGCGCTCGTAGTAGTTTCGCCTGAACACCAAAAGGCATCTCCCCGATCTCATCTAAAAAGACTGTGCCACCTTGGGCCGTTTCAAACTGACCGACTTTGGCTTCGATAGCATCAGTAAACGCCCCTTTTTCAAAACCAAAAAGCTCACTTTCGATGAGATTATCAGGAATTGCTGCCATATTGATGGCGATAAAAGGTTTTTTAGCCCGTGGTGAATTATCATGAATGTATCTGGCAAAGACCTCTTTACCGACACCACTTTCACCAAGAAGCATAATACTAGCATCGGTTTTAGCCGCTTTATCCGTTACATGTAAGAGTTTATCAAGAGCTTCCGAGTTGGCTAAAAAGCCATTTTTTTTCTTAGTAGAGGTGGATTTTTTAACTGTCTTAACGGTTCTTTGTGCCTTGTCAGAGCGTTTAATAGCGGTCACTAAGGTCTCGATCTCAAAGGGTTTGAGTAAAAAGTCTTTTACTCCAAGCTGAATGGACTCAATGGCACGCTGAAGCGTAGCATTACCGGTAATAAGAATAATCTCAAAACGGCCATCAAGGGTTTTGACAAACTCTATGCCGTCCATTCCTGGCATGTTGATATCGCTAATAATAAGCTCAAAGCTATCATCGAGTTTTTTAAGGGCATCACGAGCATTTTTAAAGCTGAGTACTTCAAACTCTTCATAGTCGCTCATCGCAATTTCAAGTGATTTACGCATATTAATATCATCTTCAACGATCGCGATTTTCACAGTGCCCCTTTCTATTTTATGAGGGCGATTTTAGCCAAATTGCCTTTAAAATCGACTGTGAAACATTCAGTCGGAAAGGTAAGTGTTGTTTGAATTTTACTCATACTATTAATCGTTTTTTCATACGATCTTACATGTAAGGAGTATTGACGGAGGTAATTGTCAAAAGCCTCTCTATTGTTAGTAATGATTTGTTGCAGGGTTTCATTGTGGAGTCTGTCTAATAGAAGAGGAGGGTGTATCCTCCCTTGACAACGCGTCATGGTACGACTCACACTCAGGGTTTCATTGACAAGAAGCGCATCTTTGATGGTAGCTCGATAGCCGATATGATAGCTATCGGCTTGGAGCAGTGTTGTTAAGATTAAAGCACTATATTGGAGTAAGTAAGAACGATTTCCATCTCGACTTCGCACAGACCCTCTTTGAATGTTGTTTCTGCGACATGCGCATTACGAATAAGCGAGTTAACCTGTGTTTTGACTTCTGAACGTGTGACCATCATGTTTTTAATCGTATCGTGACCTTCAACATGAACACCAGAAATTTTTTCTGCAATACTACGATAAGCATCAGCAACAGCCGCACGTTTTGCTAAGGCGTAGGCTTGAGCTGGTGATGTTGTATTGACAGGTGATACCCCTTGACCGATGACAGAGACACGGATGTTGTGACAAGCTGAAAGGTGGTTCATGCTAGGGTGCGTGCCATTAATGGTGTTGTTATAGTAAGGGATTGTGCTGATAGTACCTTGACAGATCGCTTGATGAGGTTTTCGCGTCTCTTTTTTTTGTGCGACAACCGCTTCAGAATTTGGGTTTTTTGTTATAACTGCTTCTTGCGTCACATTGTTTTGTTCTGCTGCTTCAGGAGGCATAGGAGCACATCCAACGAGTGCAAATGAAGTAAGCAAAAATGCTACAAGCAGATGAGTATAGGTCATTGTGAAGTCCTTGTGATTAAAAGTATTATTTTTTCAAAGCAAAAGTTATTCCATATTTGATAATTGCGCTTTAAAGATGATTGTTCTATAATCCATCCAAGGAGATAATATGCGCCAATTTATTGCGATTTTTTTTGCTTTATTGATAGCACCGCAGCTTATCAATGCTGCTAATTACACTGAAGTTTATATGGGAGGTGGTGTTGCTTATGAAAGTGCTACCGATTTTGATGCTGGTCTTGCATCGGTAGTCCATGTAGGTCTGCCTATTATCACACGTGGGCAACACCGTTTTGCTGTTGAGGGTGAGGGGAGTTATTCCCTAGTTCCTGCTTCTATTCATAAGAGTGATTTGACAACGATGAGTGTAGCCGCTTATGGTGTTTATCGCTTAAATGTGACATCGCGTCTTTATCTGAAACCACGCATGGGTGTACTGTACCGCTCTTATAGCTTGAAGAGTGATGCTTTAGAAATTGATGGTTCAGGTTCTGAGGTTGATTTAGCATTTAGCTTTGGAGGAGGCGTGCATATTAACCGCTCTTTAGATGTGTATGTCGATTTAGCGATGATCGATCAGAGTGATTTGATGCATTTCACCTTAGGTCTTGAGTATCACTTTGTCTTTTACTAGAAAAAGACCTTAATACTCATATAGCCACCCGAAGCGATAAAGGTGACTTTATCTTTGATTTCGGTGGCTTGAAAATCTTCATAAAGAAAACCAGCACTGACTGCAATATAATGAAGTAAACGATAATCTGCTCCCACTTTAAAACTATTGGCTCGAATGTCACCAATAGCCAGTGCGCTGCCTTGCCCAAATAGTGTAAGGTCATAGAGACGGTAAAGAACTCCAAAATGTGGCAAAATGACATTGGAATTTACCGTAATAAATTCATAAGGATTGGGGCTTGTAGGGTTATCATTTTGTTTGATTTGAAACTCATAGTCAATGTTTTTAAGGTTCACTCCGAGCTTAAAGTAGAGATCTCCAGTGTAATACTGGTCTCCGAAAAGATCAAAATAAACTCCTGGCTTATAAAAGTTTTTATGCAAGACTAGGTTAATGACCTGATAATTTGTCTGTGTGCTCACACTCCCGTTAAAATCCATACCAACCAACTCTTTAGGCGAATCAAAAACCGCATTTTGGGAATCAATCATATTGAAATAATCAATAGAGACATTGGGAATATAATAGGTGTCAAAATTGGCATTGAATCCAAAGTAACTAATGAGGGTGCTCTCATAGTTGAGATCATCGCTGTATTTCACTGTGGAGCTTGGATTTTCGATATCACCCTTAAAGCTAGGCATAAATCCACCGACTTCTACACTGTAATCTGCCGCTTTTACATGTAAGGTTAAGAGGATAAAAAATAGAAGAACATAACGCATGAAATACCTTGTGAAAATTTAAGAAGTAGTAGTTATAACATAATACAAATAAGGATAGATTGAATATTTAGAGAAATGTCGCTATAATATTTATAACTCTAAAAAGTTGAAATTTGCCATATCAATAGCTAAATCGGCAGATTTGGATTTAACTTGAGACCATATTTTTAATTTATGAGGAGTTTGAGTATGTCTTTTAGTATCAGCACTAGTCTCGCTTCTCAAAGTATGTTTGTAAACCTCCAAAAAAATGAAAATGAGTTAGAAAGTGCATTAGAACAGCTTAACTCTGGGATTCGTATTAATAGTGCAGCGGATGATCCTGCGGGTTTGGTTGCTTCAAATGCCTTAAAAGTTGAAGCGTCAAGTTTTGGCGCGGCACTAAAAAACACTAATGAGGGCATCAGTCTCCTTCAAATTGCCGAAAACGCAGTCTCTAAGCAGATTAAGTTGGCAGAAAGTATTAAAGTGATTGCCATAAAAGCAGCTCAAGATAGTAGCAGTTTGAGTGATAGAAATGTCTTACATTCTCAGGCTATGGAGCTGATGGAAGAGTTTAACGCCATTGCGAAAAATACCTCATACAATACGCATTCACTTTTACAAGGTTCGTATACAAACAAATATGTTCAAGTGGGTGCGCATTCCAATCAAACGCATATTATCAATATCGGTGATACCAAATCTCCAGAACCTAAAAGTTTTGGATACTCCGTCTATGACTCTCAGTCCTACCATAATCGAGCCGTATTATCACAAGATATTGAAGTCGGTTTTAATATTGAAGGAGAAGATGTCTCACTTGGTACGGCAAGGATAGGAACTGCCCAAAACGAAGGTTTAGGTGAAGTCGCAAAACTCATTAATAATTCTACAGACACAACAGATATCTACGCTTTAGCCGATGTCACCTATGTGGCTGATACCAATCTCTCACAACGTCCACTCGATATTATTGGGGCAAGTACTACACCAAGTAATTTTGCCATTAACGGTGTTGTCATAGGGAGTGTTAATGTATTAGAAGGAGATAGCGATAATGCGCTGCAAGATGCTATAAATACTGTAGAAAATCAAACCGGTGTTCATGCATCTTTAAATAGTGAGCGTCAGCTATTACTCACTAGCGCTGATGCTAGAGCGATAAGTGTGACACCACACCATGCCGCTACAGATAGTGTGGGTGATGTTGATAACTATATCGGTATATTAAAACTTAAAAGTACAAACAGTGCATCCATAGTCTTAAGCAGTGCATTTAAAAATGGATTAGACGCATTAAATTTAGGACATGGTGCCGACATCACTACGGGTTTGGGTGGGGCTGATGAGACGCATTTTTCCAAAAGTATAGCGCAGATCAACCTTACCGGTGAGTTAGATTTATCTGATGGCTTTCCTCTTATGGATGCTGAAGAGATTTTAAGTGATAGTCTTGACGCCATCGATGCGCTTCTTGAAAAACTCCATGGTGTCAATAGTGACATAGGCGCTCAAGAGCAGAAATTTTTAGCAACAGCCGAAAATGTGCAGAACATGCAAACGATCTCAACCGTTGCATACTCAAGAATGACAGATATAGATTTTGCTGAAGAGACGTATGCCTTCACTAAGGCCAGCATTCTCTCTAAGGCGGGTAATTTTGTAGTGGCGCATGCCAATATCCAGCAGGGCAATGTCATGAAACTTTTACTTGGTGATTAAGCTATTTAATCTCTTCATGCTATAATCAACAAAAAGAGGTTTACGTTATGGGAGCAGTTGATTACTTACCGTCGTATACGTATGATGACTATAAAGATTGGGAAGGACGATGGGAGCTTTTTGAAGGCTTTCCTGTTGCCATGGCACCTGCTCCGATGATCAATCATCAGGCTATCGCATACGCTATTGCTATGCAGTTAGGTAATCAGGTTGAAGCGTGTGAGCGTTGTTTGGTGCTTGGTGAAGAGGATTATAGGTTAAGTGACGACACCGTCCTTCGCCCTGATGTTGTCCTTATATGTGATGAACCTCATGATGCTTATATCACCAAAGCTCCAGAAATCGTTATTGAGGTAATTTCAAAATCTACAGCTAAAAATGACGAAAACTATAAATTTATGAAATATGAAGAGGAAAAAGTTAACTACTACGTACTTGTATATCCTGATGAATTAAGAGCGAAAATCTACAAACTTGTTGATGGTAAATACGACAAGCAAGGTGATTTTTCAAAAGAGAGTTATGATTTTGATGAGACACTGTGTCACGCGAGTGTTGATTTCGATAGGGTTTTTAAGCGTTTTAGAAAATAGTTTAAGATTCCGATGCAATTTTATCAGTTTGATATGCAAAATAAATAATTAAACCTGAAAGCTATGGGTCAGGTGATACCAATACCTACCTTTCCTTCTTGATAATTCTGTTGATATAAGGTTGAGACAGTCCTAGAGATGTTGCAATAGCATGTTGAGAATAGCCTTCATTGTAAGCTTGCAGTATGGTTTTGTTGCGCTCGGCGTTAGTGTCGGTTTCAGTAAACATTGCCTGTAGTTTTTGAGGTGTCAGCACTTTTTCTTTAACAGAGGTGACAACTAAATTCGATGCTTTTTTCATTTCGCTTAGTAGCTTCTCGTCCATAGCACTTTGTAGAAATGCTTCTCTCTCATTTTTATCTTGAAAGGTTTTAAAAATGAATGACTCTTGCATACATGTAAGAATCGGGTCTGTTTCGACAAAGGCACGGTAGGAGCTATAGCGATACTCTCCTAGATGTTTAACATTTTTGGCTTTTATGGGGTTGTTTTCAATATAGCGTATCAATGTATAAAGATACGATTCATCCGTAACATACCATGACTTGAATCTTCCCTGCCACAGATGACCGCTTCGTTTGTATTTTTTATTGAAGTAGATCGCGTAAGATGCATTGACATGTTTCATATATTTTGAAAGATTCTCTTGCGTAGTTTCAATAAGTAGATGATAGTGATTGTTCATCAATGCGTAAGCGTGGAGTGTGACAGTATAGAGTGTGCAGGCGTTACAGAGGATTTCAAGAAACATTTCGAAATCCTCTGGGGTTTTATACACCACCCGTTGCTCCACGCCACGGTTAACGATATGGTAATACCCCACCATTTCTACTCTCGGTCGTCTTGGCATCGATGCTCCTTCTTGAGTGCTTGTTTCTGTTTGGATATTATAACATAGGTATAGGTATCACCTGACCCCTATGATGACCCCTATGAAAATAAGATCTACTTGATTATCTTCTGTAGTAAAGGGAACGGGGGTACCTCTAGTGAAGGAAAGATTCCTTTATAGCAACTTTTCTCAACATAGTCATATACGTAAAAAAATTCA
>JAYEGP010000227.1:0-2121 GCA_034659135.1 Campylobacterota bacterium | reverse complement strand
GTTCCTCCTCCTCCTTTTAGTGGAAAATCCATCTTCTCGCCACCTTGAAAGGTGTAGTGGGCATGGACTTTGGCATCGGCAATAATCAGTTCAATCTTCACCGCTGGAAAATTTTGCATGATGGTCTTAAACTCTTCCATGAAAGCGCTAAGAAGTTCATCATTGATGGAACCTGAAGTATCGACAGCAACACAAAGACTCAGCGTGTCACTCGCTAAAGATGGTAGGGCAACCCCACGCCAACTGTGTTTTTTATTGGGTGGCATGAACGCGTAGTTGTTTCGCATGTGGCGGTTGATGGCATTGTAGAGTTCAAATCGCCAGTCAACGCCGTTGGATTTCACCTTTTTTGCAAGGCGTTCCATCCCTGAGGGCATGGCGCTTTTTCTCTGAGCAACCTCTTGTGCTACTGAAGCGGCATACTCCCAATTAGACTCATTTTGAGGATCTAAATCCTCTTCTATGGCATCAGTATTTGCAAATGCTTTACTATCGTCTTTTTCTTGAGCGTCACCGATCTGTATATTTTCAGGGTTATCATTTGGTATATCATCATCAAAGGCATCAACACCACTGAAAAACTCCTCTTTTAAGAGCTCATAAATCTCTTCAGCATACATTTTTTTAAATTCACTGTTATAGTTGGCACCTTGGGGAATATGCAGACCATTTTGTTCTAAGATATTATTAATGGCATAATCCGTAGCGAGTTGCCAAAGCGAACCTTTACGGTTAAGTCGGCGTTGTTGGTGTGCTAGTACATGGTGCATGACACAGTTGGTGAGTATAAACTGTATCTCTTCAAGAGTTCTACGCTGTAAAAATTCTGGGTTATATAAAAATCGTATTCCGTTACTTGCATAGGCACTGACACTCTCATTAGGCTCATGTTTCAGACGTGAGGCGAGCATCCCAAAATAGGGATGATTCATAGTGAGCTGACTTTTTGCTTTGGTTAGGAGTTGCTCATTGCTCATTAGTGCATCAAGTGGTTGAATTTTTTCATCCAGAGCGTCCAAGAATCGACATGATCAAGTTCAATCTCACGTGTGCGCAAGTCTTGAATAATCATGACGGCAAACTCTCCAGGCATTTTTAAGGTGTAATTGACAAGGTTATTGAGTTTTTTACTACTGCTGTTCTCATTCACACGCATGGTAAGCGCGGTTGAAAGTATGTGTAAGGCGGAAGGGTCGGTAGGAACATTAAGGACACTACCATCTAGGATTCCATCCATATCAGGCAGGTCACCTGCAACCATTTTAAAGCCTAAGTATGCGGCGGCTAACTCTTCACCAATAGCACCTGAAACAAGAGGCAAGATGAGATCAGCATCAGGTTTGGAAGCGATAATCTCATTAACATACTCCCATGTTCTCGGTGTTGCAAAGGAACGACTGTTCTCCCCAGAATCAAAAGCAAAAAGGGCATCAGGTCGATGAGCAATAAAACCTATAATAGAAGGATCAATATTGGCACCAATTGCCCAAGTCCGCCAATCATCGACACTCGCTTCCATCTCTAAGTGCACAAAACGGTTAGCCAGCGGTGCCGCCATACGAAAAACAACCCCACGATCACTCTCACGATTTCCTGCCGCGACAATGGCCCAGCCATCAGGCAGGGTATATTCACCGATTTTACGATCAAGAATGAGCTGATACGCTGATGCTTGAACCATCGGTGCTGCGGTGTTAAGTTCATCTAAAAATAAAATACCATTTTCTACACTGCCATCGGGTAAAAATGAGGCAGGTGCCCAGATGGCTTGAGAGTTTTGAGAATCAAAGAAAGGAATCCCTCGCAAATCGGTAGGATCAAGCAGAGAAAGACGCAGGTCAATAAAGCCGATACCTTTATCTTTTGCTATCTGTGAGACAATGGATGATTTCCCAATTCCAGGAGGCCCCCAGAGAAAAACAGGAACCTTTCTATCAGAAAGATGAGAAAGCGAGCGCTTAGCACTTTGAGGATTCATTTATGTCCTTAAGATCAATTTTTTTAGAGAATATGCAATTACAGTTCTAAAAATGAATGCAACGGCTATTATGTAGAGTTCGCTGTCTCAATCTGCCACTCCTGATCTCAAAACCCTTACGTGTCACAAGTATGTTTGCTAAG
>JAYEGP010000226.1:0-10757 GCA_034659135.1 Campylobacterota bacterium | reverse complement strand
ATAACCCGAGAGAGACCTCTATAAATGACATTATTCCCTATGAAACGCTATCTAATGATGATGTGATCGAGTGGCATTATAAAGCGATGGATTTTATGATTTCACGAAAATCTCTGCATGATGTTAGTGGTAAAAATGAAGGAGAAATACTTCTCTTTAATGATGTGACACAGTTGAAACAAAATGAAAAAATCATGTTGTCACAGTCACGTCATGCTGCTATAGGTGAGATGATTGGTATGATCGCACACCAGTGGCGTCAGCCTTTAAGTATAATTAGTATGGGTGTCAATAATATCCTCTTTGATATTGAACTTGAAACTCTTGAAAGCGAGAGTCTTAAGACCCTCTCTTATGAGATTTTACAGCAGACCGATCATCTCTCTAAGACTATTGATGATTTTGGAAACTTTTTTAATCCCGTGAGTGAAAAAAAACAGCTCTGTATTTATGATGTCCTTATGGATACAACAAATATCATCGGTACAGCACTTGCTAATCAGTCTATAGCCTTACATGTAAACAATGCGACAGAGATGAAGGTAGAGGTCTATAGACGCGAGTTAATTCAGGTTCTGTTGAGTCTGTTAAGTAATGCTAAGGAGGCTATACTTCAAAGTGCTTCTAAGCAGCGAAGGATTGATGTCGAAATTTTTAATGATGAGCACAATGTAATCTGCCAGGTTTGTGACAGTGGGGGAGGGATTGATCCAAAGATTATGGATAAAATTTTTGATCCCTATTTTTCTACCAAGAAAGTTCTTAATGGAACGGGATTAGGACTTTATATGAGTAAGGTTATTGTTGAGAACCATTTTTTAGGTACTATTGAAGTAAAAAACAGTGAATATGGAGCATGTTTTAGCATTAAAATACCTATTAGTAATTAGTGCTACGTATAAATTTCTGGATGTTCTGTTTTGAATCTGCGATGGCACCAGAACCAAAATTTTGGATTTTCTTTAATGATTTTTTCTACGACATCAGCTTGTTTCTGTGTCGCTTCTAAAATGTCCTTTTGGGCATCATCGCTCTTTTTAACTTCAATGGGCTTCTCAAAGGTGATTTTATAGTGTTCTTCATCGTCTGTTGCGATAAAAAGTGGAATAATCAGAGCATCGTATTTTCGCGCTAAAAAGGCAGGGGCAGCTGTCTGCCTAATAGTCTTACCAAAAAAATTGACCACGATTCCATCTTTTTTACTGACATTTTGATCGACTAAAAATGAGATGGTTTCTGCGTTTTTGATGGCACGTGTTAAGCCCCTAATAGCACCGCGTTTTTCGATCATATTCATACCAAGTTTTGAACGGCTCTCTAAAAGATAGCTTTCAAAATAGGGGTTGTTGAGTTTTTTATAGGTGGCATGGGTAGGGACAACTAAGGTACTCAGTGCCGTCGCTCCGAGTTCCCAGTTCCCATAATGTGCAGAGATGAAAATAATACGACGCCCCTCTTTTAAGGCATCATCTACGATATGACGGTTTGCAAAGCTTACATGTAAGGCTAACTCTTCAGCACTTTGGTGACGATTTTCTAAGACTTGTAAGATAGCTAACATCAGATTTCGGTAACAGTAGCGGCTTATCTCCTCTTCTGCTTTTGGGCTAAAATCATGGCCGAGTGCAAAATGAAGGTTTTGTAAAATGACACGACGATGTTTGGTGTCGATAAAAAAAGCAACTTTAGAGAGAAAGATAAAAAAAACTTTTCGCCATGAGCGCGGAAGTAGCATCAAAAACCACTCCACACATCGGTAAAAATAGTATAAGATCATAAAAGCTCCTTCGCTTTTTGAGCGATTGTTTCAGCCGGTATTGTAGCTATAGAGAAGTCATTTTTATTGATATGTCTGACATCAACCATGCTCTCTGATTCTATCGCAATATTCATAGCTGTTTCATAAATCATACGGCTGTTGGTAGGACCAAAGAGGGTGATTGAAGGTCGGTTCATCGCCCAGGCCATATGAGTAGGACCGGTGTCATTGCCGATAGTAAGATCACAATGCCCAATAAAATTAAGCAGTTGGGTTAAGTTCATTTTTGGAGCAACACTAGCATTCTTGCAATGTGAAGCGATCCATCTTGCCTCTGCATATTCATCATCACTTCCCCAGATAATGTGACAGTGCGCATGTAGCGCTTTGCAGAGCTCAATAACGTTCTCTTTAGGGTAGATTTTTGAAGGCCATGAAGCACCAATAACCATAGCGATATTTTTATGTTCACTTAAGCTTTGGGGTCGCTCTTGCGGTTTAAAAAGTGGGGTTTTATTTAAAATATCCGTATCATCAATACTAAAGCCTATAGCATCTGCGAGAACACCAGCGTTACGACGAATGATGTTTACTTCATAAGCAATGGCACTTGTTGAAGCGTAAAAGAGTGATGCCAGATGCTCTCGTGTAGAGTGACGGTTAAATCCATGAACATTTTTTCCTATAAGACGTGCGACTACAGCAGATTTAATCAGTCCTTGCATGTCGATGATATGATCAAAGCTCCCCAGGTTTCTGAGCTGATGGACTGTTTTTTTGAGTAGAGAAAAGTTTCTCTCTTTTTTGATACGCTTGATAGGAACAGCATGAACAGCATGAAGTAGAGGATGGTTCTCAATTAAAGGCGCAAAGGCCTCTTCTGTTATCCACTCTATTTGAGCATAAGGGTAGTGCTTTGTAATCATCTGTAAAACGATAGCACTGTTGACAATATCGCCAAGGGCACTAAGTCGCACGAGAGCGATACGTAAAGGTCTGTTTTGCATTCGAAACTATAGCGCATTTAGGGTATAATCGCGATAATAATTACAAAGGACCCCTGATGCAAGCAAGAGATATGAATGATTTCTCACAGTCCAGAGTCAAGGCACGTGCTTATTTTTGTTACCTGTTTTCTAAAAATATTCCCAATGGACTTCCTTCAGTCTCTCTTGAAAGTGTTCAAAATAAACTTCTGAAAATCAGAGGTGATCTTAAAGAGTGTGAAGGTATTTATGTCCTCGATGCCAAAGGGGTACAGCTCACACCAACCTATACACCTAAAGGAAAGCTTGAGGAGGATAAGGGATCGACACGCTCTGATCGGGCTTATTATTATCGTGCGATGAAAGAGAAACGTTGTACAATCACCGATCCGTATCCTTCGCTATTGACCAATGATTTAACGGTAACAGCGTCTCAGCCTGTTTTTGATGAGAATGAGAAGCTTCTCTATGTGGCGTGTGTCGATATGCCACTTAAAGAGGTATTAAAAATTGCTAATCCGACTGCGATGTCGAGTATTTTTGGAAAAGTAACGCGTATTAGTTATGCTATTTTTGCTCTGGCTCTAGGACTTATCTCCTTGATGCTGTTTTTTAAAGGGATGGGAACGTTTGCTGGATTTATGACCCATTTTAATGATATTACGGTTAATGAGATTTTTCAAGCCACAATCCTTTTGACCCTCTCTTTGGCAATCTTTGATCTGGTGAAAACGCTCTTTACCGAAGAGGTCTTAGGTCATGGCGATAACCAAGATGCCTATGACTTACATAAGACCATGGTACGTTTTATCGGCTCCATTGTTATTGCATTGGCGATTGAGTCGTTAATGTTGGTCTTTAAATTTGCGATGACGGAACCTGATAAGCTGCTTTATGCGATGTATATCATCGGAGGTGTATTTCTGCTAATCGTAGGATTGGCAATCTACATTAAACTGGTCAATCAAAAAGGTAAAGCATGATCGCAATTGTCGATTACAATATGGGAAACTTGGCAAGTGTCAAAAATGCTTTTAAGCTATTAGGTGAAGAGACTGTTGTCGTTTCTGATCCTAAGCGTTTTAAAGAGTATGATAAATTAGTACTTCCTGGAGTCGGTGCCTTTGGTGATGCGATGGAGCATCTGCGTGAACGTGATATGATTGAATCTTTACGTGATTATGCGGCTAGTGGCAAACTTATGTTGGGTATCTGTCTAGGAATGCAACTGCTTTTTGATAGCTCTAATGAGTTTGGAAACCATGAAGGTCTAGGGCTTATTAAAGGCCATGTTCAAGAGTTTGACAGTTCTCGATTTTCACATCCTCTTAAGGTGCCTCATATGGGTTGGAATCGTATGTTTACCAAAGAGCATGCTCTTTTTAAAAATCTTGATGAGGCGCATTATCTTTACTTTGTACACTCTTTTCATGTGGTGTGTGAGAATCCTGAAGATAGTATTGGAGAGAGTGAGTATGGTTACCGTTTTACGAGTGCGGTAGCACATGATAATATCATGGGAATCCAACCTCACCCTGAAAAAAGTCATAAAAACGGCTTAGCAATTTTAAAAAACTTTATAGACTTATAGTCTTACATGTAAAGGAAAAGAATGGAAATATTACCCGCAATTGATCTTAAAGATGGCAAAGCCGTACGTTTAACAAAAGGCCTGATGGATAGTGCTAAGGTTTATTCAGATGAACCATGGGAAGTGGTTAAAACTTTTGAAGAGATGGGTGCAAGATGGGTGCATTTAGTTGATTTAAATGGTGCTTTCGCCGGTGAACCTAAAAACTTAGAAGAGATCAAAAAAATACGTGCTAACTGTAGTGTAAAGTTAGAACTCGGTGGTGGCATTCGCGATGAAGCGACGATTCAACGTTATTTAGCATTGGGAATTGACCGTATTATTTTAGGCTCTATCGCGGTAAAAGATCCTCAATTTGTTAAAGATATGGCAGCAAAATATCCAGTTGCTGTTGGAATTGACGCGATTGATGGTTATGTAGCAGTAGAAGGCTGGGGTGAAGTCAGTGAGATGAAAGCCACGGATTTAGCACGTGAATTTGCCAATGCCGGAGTTGAAGCGATTATCTGTACGGATGTGGGTAAAGATGGTACACTTAGTGGTGTGAATGTAGAATTTACACTCGATATTGCGAGAGCTAGTGGTGTGATGACCATTGCTAGTGGCGGTGTTAAAGATGAAGATGATATTAGTGCACTCAAAGAAACCAATGAAGTGGGCGGTGTGATTGTTGGTAAAGCATTTTATGAGGGCACAATTGATCTTAAAGCTCTTTTTTAAAGAGTTTTAGGTTATTATTATGCAAGTATTAATATAAACAAATTTTTATAAAGGATATGGTTTGAAGCTAGTAGTTGTTGATGACAGTTCGACCATGCGACGCATTATTAAAAACACACTTGCTCGTCTTGGATATAAAGATGTTCTTGAGGGTGAAGATGGAGTTCAGGGTTGGGCTGTGTTAGATGCCAACCCAGATACAGGGATGTTAATTACTGACTGGAATATGCCAGAGATGAATGGATTGGAACTGGTTAAAAAAGTTCGTGCTGATTCTCGTTTTGTTGACCTTCCAATCATTATGGTCACAACTGAAGGTGGTAAGGCGGAGGTTATTACTGCATTAAAAGCGGGTGTCAATAATTATATTGTAAAACCCTTTACTCCACAGGTACTTAAAGAAAAACTCGGTGCAGTACTCGGCACTGCATAATATATGCAGAATTTTTACTACTCCTTAACGGTGAGACCTGCGTCTCACCATGAACTCTTTAGCGACTTTCTCTCTGATACACTTCCTGTTGGCTTTGAAGAGCTTGATGATGCTTTTATTATTCGAAGTGAAGATGAGCTTGAGACGATGGCATGGGGGATTGAGCAGTTTGCTGAAGCCTTGCAAAAAGCCTTAGGTCAGCCTATTGATGTTGAGCTTGTCCATGAAAAACTTCAAAGTGATGATTGGGTCTCAAGCTATCAAAAGAGTATTACGCCCATTGAAATTGCACCATTTTATATTCATCCAACCTGGAATGAACCCAAGATGGGAATGTTAAATATTGCTATTGATCCTGCTTTGGCTTTTGGGACAGGACATCACCCTACAACGGCTACGTGTCTCTTAGCTATGGCTAAAACCGTTAAAAAAGATGACAGGGTTATTGATGTGGGATGTGGGAGTGGTATTTTAGGTATTGCTGCACTAAAGCTAGGTGCGCATGTTGATGCTTGTGATACTGATCCTATCTCTGTAAAAAACAGTCATGAAAATGCTCTATTGAATCATATCGAATTTAATAAGGTCTGGGAAGGTTCGGCGGCATTAACTTCAGAGCAGTATAATGTCGTGATCGCAAACATCGTTGCTGATGTTTTAGTGATGATCGCATCGGATTTAAAAAAGATTTTAAAAGAAAAGGGCACTCTAATTCTCTCAGGTATCTTAGATAAATATGAAGATAGAGTGCTGAAAAAATATAGTGATTTTACTCATGTTGAACGTATTGCTCAAGATGAGTGGGTTACTTTAATATTACACAACTAACAATCATAAGGAATATTGTCAATGAACACCCCTGATCCGAAAAAAGATGATAATTTTTTCAATAAAAACCCTTTAATAACTTTTGCTATTTTTTCTATAGTGATCATTATGGTCTTTAAGGCCTTAATTGGTGACAATGCAGGAATGAACAACAATTCGATTACAGGTAAACAAAACGTACGTACTCAAGAGGTGAGTTATGCTGAGCTTAAAAAGCTCATTGAAAGCAATGCTGTTCAAAAAGTAGCTATAGGTCAAACGCATATTCGTGCTGTTGGTGATGATAATGGTATGAAAACATCGTACATGACACGCATGGTAGGTTTTGATGACACTCTAATCCCTTTGTTGGATAAAAAAGGTGTTGATTATAGTGGCTTCAGTGAGAGCAACTGGTTTACGGAGATGTTTGGATGGCTTTTCCCTTTCTTGATCATTATCGCGATCTGGATGTTTTTTGCAGGAAGAATGCAAAAGAGTATGGGTGGCGGTATTTTAGGAATGGGAAACTCCAAAAAGCTTATCAATTCTGAAAAACCAAGTACAAAGTTTGAAGACGTTGCTGGAGCCGAAGAGGCGAAAGAAGAAGTTTTAGAGATTGTAGACTTTCTAAAGTATCCAGAACGCTATGTTGAACTCGGCGCTAAAATTCCTAAAGGGGTACTTCTTGTGGGTAGCCCGGGTACCGGTAAAACCTTGTTAGCAAAAGCAGTAGCGGGTGAGGCAGATGTTCCTTTCTTCTCTGTTTCAGGCTCTAGCTTTATAGAGATGTTTGTTGGCGTGGGTGCAGCGCGTGTTCGTGATCTGTTTGAGCAGGCGAAAAAAGATGCTCCTTCGATCATCTTTATTGATGAGATCGATGCTATCGGTAAGAGTCGTGCCGCTGGTGGTATGATGGGGGGCAATGATGAGCGTGAGCAGACACTTAATCAACTTCTTGCTGAGATGGATGGCTTTAGTACTGATATTCCTATTATTATATTAGCGGCAACCAATCGTCCCGAAGTCCTTGATGCGGCACTCTTACGTCCAGGACGTTTTGATCGTCAGGTATTAGTGGATAAACCTGACTTTGAAGGTCGTATTGCTATTTTAAATGTACATATGAAAGAGGTCAAACAAGATAAAGACGTTGATGTAGAAGAGATCGCACGGTTGACTGCGGGACTCGCTGGTGCTGACCTTGCCAATGTTATTAACGAAGCGGCACTGTTAGCAGGACGTAAAAATCAAAAGACAGTGACGCAGGCAGATCTTCGTGAATCCGTTGAACGTTCTATCGCCGGTTTAGCTAAGAAAAGCCGCCGTATTAACGAAAAAGAGAAAAAAATTGTTGCTTATCATGAGAGTGGACATGCGCTTCTTGCTGAAACAACAGTTGGAGCAAAACGCGTCTCCAAAGTTTCAATTGTCCCTCGTGGTTTAGCCGCTTTAGGTTACACACTCAATACTCCTGAAGAGAATAAATACCTTATGCAAAAACATGAGCTTTTGGCTGAGGTGGATGTTCTGCTTGGTGGACGTGCGGCAGAGGAAGTCTTTATAGGTGAGATCTCAACAGGTGCGGGTAATGATTTAGAACGTGCAACGGACATCATCAAATCTATGGTGCAAGTGTATGGAATGAGTGATGTTGCTGGATTGATGGTTCTTGAAAAACAGCGTCAATCATTTATAGGTGGAGGATCTCAAACTTCACGCGAATACAGTGAGTCAATGGCTGAAAACATGGATACTTTTATTAAAGAGACACTAGAAGCCCATTATCAACTTGTAATTGCTCGTCTTGAAGAGTATCGTGACGCGATTGAAAATATGGTTGAGCTACTTTATGAAAAAGAGAATATTTCAGGTAAACAGGTTCGCGATATTATTAGTGAATACGAAGAAACTAACAATATGGAATCTAAACTTCAAGAACTTAGCGATAGCGATAAGCAGCATGAGGAAGATAGTAAAAAGAAAGAAGAGTAGCCCTCTTCTTTCTCTCATAATACGATAGCCTCAGGAGTCCTTATGCCTCACAAACCACCCAAAATTGCTTATTTAATTCCTAATTTTTTTACAGCATCTTCAATCTTTTCGGGCTTTTTTAGTATGAGTTTTGCCATGGAAGGCCTCTATACTAACGCGGCATGGTTAATTTTACTAGCACTGATCTTTGATGGCTTAGATGGACGTGTTGCCAGAATGACTAATACCACAAGTAAATTTGGAATGGAGTTTGATTCCTTGGCTGATATTATCGCTTTTGGCGCCGCACCAGCGGTCTTGATCTATACCTACATCGGTGCTGACTTTGGGAGACTTGGCATTATCGTTTCAGCACTTTATCTGATGTTCGGTGCCATTCGCCTTGCCCGTTTCAATGTTATGAATACGACACAAGAGCCATCGGTATTTATTGGTATTCCTATACCCACCGCAGCAGTCTTTCTATCGATCTTAGTCTTGTTATTTGAAAAATATCAGTTTTCATCAGAAGTCTCTATTACGATGATGGTCGTGATGATGGCGGTGTCACTCTTGATGGTTAGTAATATTCGCTATCCAAGTTTTAAAAAAATGGATGGTATAAAAATTCACTATATGAGAGCTTTAGTGCTTGTGGTACTTAGTGCTTCATTGCTTGTTTTATATCCTATTGAGGGCTTAGCGCTACTCTTTAGTCTCTATCTTATGTATGGTCCTATGCGCGCGATTTATACGATCTATACGCGACATAAGTTAATGCGCTAATTTTAATAAAATCTCATGATTAATTTTCTATAAACTCTGAAACATATCATGAATGAGTTTCTGATGTATTCGGTAGCCCTTTGTGATAGCAGTGTCTAAAAACAGTTGCGCTTCTTCTCGAGTAATAAGATCTTTTTTGATATTCAAATAAATAATTCCAAGCAGACCTATAATACGAATATCCATATTTTGCGCTATTTTTCTACCTTTTTTCTCGTCTATGATAAGAGGAAGTCCTCTCTCTTTAGCCAGTGCAATGGCCTTGCTTTCACCCCTATCAAGTAAGAGGTTTAATGAATGCAACAACTCCGACTCTTGAAGGCTTACGACTTCCATATAATGGGGTAACTTTAGCTCATTTTTAAAATTAATTTCATCATACACACTCCGAGGCAGATAGATTTTTTGAAATAGATTATAAAGAAGTTCAACTCTATTCATATCAAAAAGAATAATGAGCGTTGTGCTATCGCTAACAATCATAAAAAAATATCTATACCTTTTAAGTCATCTTTAAAATCATACTCTATAACATCTATACCCATTAATGATAAGGTCAGTAAGGTCTCTTTTTTTGATATATTTAAAGATTGAGAAAGTTGCCCAAGACTTAAAAGAGAATTTTTATAGGCATCAAAAAGAAGTGCCTTTTGAAGCCCTAGTGTCAGAATCTCATCATCAAAAGCGAGAGCAATACCTATAGGCTTACCTCTTTTTGTAATCAAAGAATACTCATGTGCTTCTAAGCAGTTTGTTAATTTAGCGGGGTTGATCTGGAGCTCTTTGATTCCAATGCTCTGCATTTTCGCCATCCTTATACATACTTTTGATAGTATAATAACATTTTTAGGATGAATTTTAAACAAACGAGGAAGATTCACCAGTCTTGAGGGTCACAAATTTCAAATAAATGGTACGAGTGCAACCTAAACCCCCACACTAAATGAGAATTTTTAGGCTCAAAGGATAATTTTCTGTTATACAAAGAGGACGATACTTATAGCAAAGGAGATAGGCTACTTTTAGTAGATAGAAACTTACTTGAAACACCTTTTTTGATGTTGCTTTTTAGCCTAACATGTAAGCAATGATAGAATGTGAGTTTTACGAAGCTTATACTGATGTCCCCCTAAACCCTCGAACTTTATACTCATCTGCCAAGTGTCTATGCGCGGGGTGGCCAAATGGGATGCGTGCCTACAGCAATACAACTTGTTGTCTAATTTGCTATGGAATTATTGGGGCTAAAGTCCTTTTTTTATTTAGAAAAGCTATAATCTCATGAACAACATTTATAACCTCGCTTTCCTCATAGCAAAAAAATATTTTGAACAATTAATTAAGCCCTATAAATAGGAGTTTAATATTTTTAAACAAAAAACAAAAATATTATTTTTTTAATAAAATTGCTTAATTTCTAGCAAATACTAAAATAAGCGATATCAATGCCAATATTTTTAGTACATTTTTTGAGTAAATATTTTATACATTTTTGAAAAAGCCCTAAAAATAGGGGTTTATTAATTATTGA
Source organism: Campylobacterota bacterium (assembly GCA_034659135.1). Classification (GTDB taxonomy): domain Bacteria; phylum Campylobacterota; class Campylobacteria; order Campylobacterales; family Sulfurimonadaceae; genus S010-53. The sequence goes on along the minus strand of JAYEGP010000226.1, from coordinate 170 downwards.
TTTATTATTTCAGGTGTGAGGAAAGTAAGATTATTTATCTATCCACTTATAAATATCAAGAATTGAAATCTTGTCTTTATTGTCTTCTATAAAATATGTAATTGTATAACCTTTGAAAGTTAAATCTCTTACATTTTCATCTTCATGGTTTTCTGATTGTTTAAACTTGT
>JAYEGP010000225.1:0-10776 GCA_034659135.1 Campylobacterota bacterium | reverse complement strand
CCAAGCATATCAGGCATAATAAGCGTCTTCACTTTATCAAGTTCTTGCTGGTAAAGTTTCTCTTCGACATTGGCTTTAAGCATCTCAAGAAGCTCTAAAATACCCATATCTACTAGAGCTGTCATCTGAGCCTTTAAGGCTACAAAGCTCACTCCTGCTTCTTCATAAGCATCTTTAACATGCCCAAAAGTAACGTCATAGGTTATATCACTTTTTCCAAACAGAGCGACACGATCTAACTTCTCTTCAAAGAAAGGATAGACCTTATGTTTATCGTAAATACGCAGTGAAAAGTCGGGTCGCGCTTTCATCTCACCATAATCAAAACTCATAAACTCAAACTGCTCCGCCGCACCAGACATCTCTAAAGCAAAAGCTTCATACCCAACAGCAATCTCTCCGCGGTCTTTAAAATATTTCGCCGCCTTATCACTCACCCAGGCATCTTCCACATCAAACTCAAGCTGATGCTGATCCACTCGGGCTGTTTTTCCTTTATAAAAAAGCTCACAAGGAAACGCATCAAAAATCTCATTGGCTAGGAAAAAAGCATGCTTTACATGTAACTCACTCAGACTCTTTATATGAGAAAGGTTTACCGCATCACCAAAGCTCTCTTGAAAGTACTTTTTTTGTGCCTCTTGCATCGCATCAAAACGCTCTACAATAACAAAACTAAAGCGCTCTAGCAGTTGCGGTCTCAAAGTATAAATAAACTCTACAATATCAGCAAGCAGATACCCATGATGAGCACCGATTTCACAGATCGTAGCATCTTCATGCAAAAAACCTTCATCCACTAAGCTAATGATATGTTTAGCGATACTCCCTCCAAAAAACTTTGAAGAGCTTACCGAAGTATAAAAGTCACCCTCTTTTCCTATCGCCTTATAGCTAGAGTAATATCCCTCTTCCCCATAAAGCCACTGCGTCATATACTCACTAAACTTCACTCGAAACCTTTTCGTATAGCTCTAAGAGTTCAAGCTGTTTATCATAATAATAGGTCTCAATATTGATCTTCTCTATCTCTAAAGAGTTCTTCATATTTTGTAAATCATACTCTGTTTTATAGCCACTTTGATAGAGTACTTCCGTATCATGCACAAGGACTTCATACAGTTCTCTGTTTTCACTGGCTAAAGCAATTTTTTTATCGACATTGTTCAGGTTTTGCGATACTTTTTCAAAAAGTGCTTGCAGTTCTCGTTTTGAATCATCAAGAAGCACTTTGGATTTTAAGTAATCTGCCCGCGCACTTTCAATGTCACGAAAGGTGTTAATATCAAGCGGCATACTAGCACGCAGACCATAGCTATAATACTTCGTCTCACCCGAGTAGCCTGCTCCTGTATTTCCAAACTGAAAATTTTCACTTCGATCCCATTTATACGAACCATTGAGACTAATGGTGGGGAAGTACTTTGCCATAATCATATTTTTTTGATAATAGTCGCGCTCAATACTACTTCGCCTTACTTTCAGATCAATATTTCGCTCTAAAAATGCTGCTTCTTCGAGATAACCCAGGTGAGGAATCGCTACCGTTTGATAGTCACTATCACTAATGCTCTGAAAATTTGAAACCAGACGTTCTTTGGCAGTTTCTAAATCATAAAGCGCTTGTGTCACAATATTTTTCTCAATAATGGCATTGTTTAAAAAGCCGGAATCAAGCTGTCCATTAATGTACTGCTCACGTTTTTGTTCAAGATTAATACGCGAATTATCAATTTGATAGTTTTGCCTTTCTATCTGAAGTTCCGTGCGTTTGATCTGCATGAGCAGTGATACGGCCTGTTTAATCAAGGAGCGTTTTTGCTGATCGATAGTGAGGCTATTGGCATCATACGAGTACTCTGCGTATTTGATTCCAAAGTAAATCCCGCCAAACTTGAAAATCGGTTGATCAATACTTATTGCGGCATTCATTGAAGTCTGTTCATTGTCGTAAGGGGCACTTTTTAAGTAGCTGTAACTTAGCTGTACCGGTGAGATCCAAGAGTCACGAAACTTCAATGATTCTGCCGTCACCTTTGTTTGATCGAGCTCAAAAGTACGCTGTTTCAGTGTTGAGATATAACTCTCTAAACTGAGATTTTCATCGCTAGCAAGTGAGAAACTACACAGCAGCGATAGCGCGAGTAAGGCGGGTGAAACCTTCATCCATTTCTCCTTTTGTAATTGTCAGTGGAGGGAGTAAACGCAGAGTGTTCTTACCTGCTTTTAAAACCATAACGCCCTCTTCACGAGCACTATTGATAATTTTGCCTAAGGTATCAGCATCCTTCACCCGTAAACCACGCATCATTCCAAAACCAACGCTCTCTAAAAAGATTTCAGGGAAGCTTACATGTAAGGCACTCAAACCCTTTTCAAAATAGATAAAGGCTTCATCTAATGCCCCACTCTCTTTATAATCGTTTAAAATCTCTATAACCGTTTTTGCTGCGGTAGCCGAGAGGTAATTTCCTCCAAAGGTTGAACCATGATCACCCGCTTTGAGTGTATCTTTCAAAGAGGTCATGACCACACCGATAGGAACACCACCACCAAGACCTTTAGCCAGGGTCACAATGTCAGGCTCAATGTCATAAAGATTTGATGCAAGGAACTCTCCTGTTCGGTAAACACCTGTCTGTACTTCATCGACAATGAGTAAAATATTACGCGATTTTAATAGCTTGGCAAGCGCTTGCACTTTGTCACGATCGAGCGGTTGAACCCCACCCTCACCTTGTACGAGTTCTATCATAACGGCTACGGTATGATCATCTAAAAGTCCCTCTATCTCATCAATATCTTTAGCATAAACAAAACCATCGGGAAAAGGACCAAAATAGTTGTGCATCGACTCTTGTCCGGTTGCCTTTACCGTGGTAATAGTACGTCCGTGAAAAGAGTGCTCAAGTGTAATGATCTTATAACGTTTTGCTTGACCGTCAACTTCACCATATTTACGCGCAATTTTAATCGCTCCCTCATTAGCTTCGGCACCACTATTTCCAAAAAAGCACTGCATATCGTAACCGCTAGCCTTAACAATCGCCTCTGCCGCCTTGGCTTGAGGTTCAATAAGATAGAGGTTTGAGATATGCGTGATATTATGAATCTGCTCACAGAGCGCTTTTGAAAGGGTACTATTGGCATGACCCACACTAACAACGGCGATACCTGACATAAAATCGATATACTCTTTTCCCTCACTATCGGTTAGGGTGGCATTGTCACCTTTGACAAACGCAATATCCTGACGACCATACGTTGGTAACACATACTGTGAATCTAACTCTTTTAACATACTTCTACCTTTACTTTATTTTCTTGATACGCGGCGTTATCACCCTCGTAACTTAGTTTTGAACTGGTGAGTCGATTGACTCCTGGCGTGCCTGAATAGATTAAGACACAATCATGACGCACGGCATCGTTACACTTCACATCAAGCTCCACACTGCCACTATCAGAAACAAGGCGTATACGCTGCTGCTCTAAGTAACCCATAGTTGGATTAACATAAACATACTGCTCACGATGAAACTGTGAATTCAGGCTCTTAGGACTTTTACATGTAAGTAAAAAAAGCTCTTTTTCAAGGTCAAAATCAGAGTCAATTTCATCAAGAAAGACAAACTTACCATCATCAGTATCAAAGCCCTCTTGATAGGGTGGGTCCTGCCTACTCCTTACATGGTAGCGATGCGATTCAAAATGCTCAAGATATTGCGCTTCACTTTTAAGATCGATATCAAAAGCCTTACAGAGATATTGTGTCAATTCGTATTCACTAATGCCTATGTCACTCTCGAGCTGTTTAGGCATTTTAAGCAGATCATTGTCACCATAACTTGAACGAATATCATCTTTTTCTAAAAAACTCTTAGCCGGAATGACTAAATCCGCACGCAAAGAACTCTCATTTTCATACAGACCAAAATAGACCACCTCTTGCAAACCATGCATTTCGTGCTCAACTCGGTTCGTATCAGGGAGTTGAGAGAGTGGATTCATTCCTTGAATAAAGAGCATATCAAAGTCGCTAAAGTCAATATTTCCTACCGCAACACGTTTGGCATTTTGATTAAATGGTGATACTACTCCTTCTGTCGAACTTCCCAAAAAGTTGACACCCGATCCTTCTTTTCCAAAAGCCCCTAACAGAACACCAATCGCATCAATACTGCGCATGACTTCCGCGCCATTTCGATACTTTTGAATACCAATTCCTGCTAAAATGACCGTGCGTTTTGCGCGAATAAGCGCTAAGATTTTTCTAATATCACCTAAAGAGAGATCAACTTTATCAAGAATAGCTTCAGTATCTATGGTCTGTGTTAGTTCATAAAAACCTTCATATTCAGGTGCAAATTCCTTTAAATATGCTTCATCTTCCATGCCTTCACTCATAATAAAACGACATAAAAGCAAGGCGAGATAAAGGTCACCATGAGGTTTAATCTGTACAAAAAAATCAGCTTGATCTGCCATCTTTGTACGTACAGGATCAATAACAATAACGCTCTTAGCTTTTAACATCGGCAGATAATGGGAGTTGGTCACATGAGGATTGCGTCCCCAAAAAATAACAACTTCACTTTTGGCTATCTGCTCTGGTGTAAGCAGTAAATTACTGCCGCGACCTTTTAGTATTCCCGCTTCACCTGCCCCATCACAGAGACTTCCTTTGGTGAGTTGTGCTCCATGAGAGGCAAAGAAATGATCCGTTACCCCCTGCATCAACCCAAAGTTTCCATGGCCTCTTAAGTGCAAAGTACGATTATTTGGTATCTCTTTTAGCTTCTGCTCTAAAAGTGAAAGCGCCTCCTTCATAGAGATAGTCTCGCCTTTATATCGCGGCTGAGAGATACGTTCATGTTTCTCATAATGATTCAGATGTGGGCAGAGAAAACCTTGAGTCAAAGAGTGCGAAGGATCCCCTTTTAGTTTTCCATCCTCGTAAATAATGCTACACGCATCATAACAATCCAGTGGACAAGCCGTTTTACTCATCGCGTAGCTCAACCTTCATTAAACTTGAGAAGTGTTGTGGCGCATCAATAATAATCTGGACTTTATAACTGGATAGATGCTGCTCATCAGCAATATTCCAAATACGGTCAATTTTGTACGTGCTCTTTTTGCCATCAAGATAGAGAATTTTACTCTTAACATTGCGAATCTCTTCGGCTGAGAGATAGACGGTTAATAGGGCACGTGAAGTATCCGCAATTTTTGCTAGAGGCGTAGATGGTGCGACAACCTGTCCCGGTTTGACCATAAGTGAGTACAGCGTATAACCTTCGGCACTAAGATGCTTATCGGCAATTGAGCGTTTTAACTGCGCGGCACGTAATTCAAGATCATTGATCTGTGTTTGAAGATTGACGATCTCCTTTTCAATCGAGATTAGCGAATTTTGAGATGCAATCACATCATAAAATTCTCTATCTTTTTCTACAGAAGATTTGATTTTTAGATCTTTAATACGCTTATAGTTCTCCCCTTTACGCGTGGCGATCTCGTCATAATTTTTCTTCAACTCTTTATTAAGTTTAAGTGTTACATGTAAGAGTTCTATCTTCTTAATCAGCTTATCACGTTCAATAACATCAAGCTCATCATCAATAACAATATACTCTTTACTTCCAAGTTTTGCACCCTCTTTTTGCTCATCGGTAAAGAGGATTAAACCTGATACATTGGATGAGATGGTTCGAATCTCGTAGGGTTCTATTTTGGCATAATACTCTTTAGCTTGAAGTATTAATAAGGGTAAAAATAATAAAGTAAATAAACGTGTCATAGGTTCTCCTTGAGATATCTTATATTTTACTAGTTGCTAGCTTTAGCTATACTTGTTTTATCTTCGTCATACTCTGGTTTTATCTTATTCACTAAGGCATAAAGTGTCGGTAAGTAAAGCAGGTTCATCACGGTCCCCCAAAGCAGTCCAAAACCAAGGGATATCGCAAGTGGCTGCATAATCTTCGCCTGTCCTGTTGCAAAAAAGATCAAGGTTGAAAGTCCTAAAAATGTTGTTATTGATGTGATGATAATCGGACGTAAACGTAATTTGGCTCGATAATAGAACTCCTTGCTCGAATGGGTACCATGAAGAAAATCAAGCATAATAATCCCATCATTAATGACAACACCTGCTAATCCTAGCATACCGATGACTGATGGCATTGCTAAGTTCATTCCTACTATCAAGTGTCCCAAAAGGGCTCCGAAAATCGAAAAAGGGATGACAGAGAGTATCATTAGAGCGTATTTGATCTTTGGAAAGATCAAAAGCAACAAGATCAACATCAGAAAAAAGGCTACGGCAACCGAACGCTGCATGTCTGATTTAAGTTGTTGATTTTTTTCTGCTTCTCCTTTAAGTACCACACCAATACCATTTTTCTCAATAGTAGCTATCGTCTCATCGAGCTGACTTAAAACATCAATAGCTGTCGTTATCGATTTATCGACATTGGCACTAACGGTTTTAACGATATCCCCATTGTCTTTTTCAATGCGTTCATAATCTTGCACCTGAATAAACTCTGCTACTTCATGAAGCGCTATAAAGTTTCCGCTACTCAAAGGAATATCAAAGTTGATCAACTTACTTAGATGATCTTTATCGGAAAATTCCGTAGTGATCTCGACAACACCGTTATCATCAAAACTCATCGCTTTACGATTCCCCAAGAAATAACTGCTTAAAATCGAGGCGATATACCCCTCACTTAGACCCAGCTGTTCGCCATAAGCGTTAATTTTAATCTTGTACTCGATTTTTCCTTTTCGAACATTATCGACAATATCTTGTGTCCCTTCGAGAGCGGCAAGTTTCGCTTTTAACAGTGCAACAGCTTCTTGAGTTTTAAGGTCGTCATTACCGACTAGGTTAACAGAGATATCGTTCTTGACCAATCCAACGCGACGCTCCATTACCGCAAACTCTACAAAAGGATATTGTGCTTCTACTTCGTTAAGGCGTTCTCGTAGTAACTCCGCCACTTCATAGGAGTAATACGTACGAATTTTTTCAGGGTCATTAAACTCAAAAGAGAAATCGAGAATTGGATTAATGTACTTATTAACAAAGTTCGTATCAACCATATCATGAAGTTGTATGGTCAGATAGAAAAGATTACTGCCGCGTTCATTACTACTGGAGAGATTTTGCCTCATTCCACTAACTTGAGAGACACTTTCAATCGAGAGCTCTTCTTGATGTTTAAGAACTTCTTTCTCAATAACTTGGGCAATTTTAAAAGTATCTTCGAGTTTGGTATTGATATTTAGCTTCGCTGAGACATAGAGCTTATCGCCATCAAAACTCGGAAAAAACTGAAAGTTTAGATTTTTAATGGTCACAAATGTTGCCAAAGGAACAAAAATAAAAAAGAAGATCAATGTCAGTTTTTTATGCGCCAATAGTTTATGCAGAAGCTTTTCATAAACAGCAGTAACGCGACTCCAATCACGAGAAGGGGTCCCTTTTTTCAAGAGAGTTTTTGCATGCAGAGGTAAAAAGAAAAAACTTTCAAGCAGTGAGCCAATTAGAACCATCACCACAACAATAGGAATGAGTTTGATAAAAAGGCCCATCTCGCCACCCATCATAAACAGTGGCATAAAGGCCACAACCGTTGTCAAGGTCGCCAAGGTAATAGGTAGCATCACCTCTTGAACCCCTTTTTTAGCGGCTTCATTAGGAGCCATCCCCTCATCAATATGACGCTGTATATTCTCTGAAACGACCACAGCATCATCAACAGCAATACCAATCACCAGCAAGGCACCGATAAGTGAAACAATGTTGATCGAATAGCCCAAATAGTAGACAAAAAGCAGTCCGAAGATAAAAGCGAAAGGAATTCCTATAGTAACAACAATGGCCGTATTACGATTAATTAAAAAATACATCGAAATAAAGATAAGAATCAATCCAAGCGTTAGATTAGATATGATGACATTGAGACGATTCTTGATCGGTTTGGAGGAGTCATTATAAATTTTTACTGAGATATTGTCATGATCTTTGTTGTATTGCTTGATTCTTTCATGCAATATTTCAGAAAGCGCAATAGAGTTACCGGTCTCTGCTTTGGAGACTGCCAGCGTCAATGACGGTTTAGCATTGAAAGAGCCCAAAGTATCATCTTGAGGATGATGAATCTCAACCTGTGCAATATCACGCAGATAGAAGTACTTTCCATTTACATGTAAGAGGGTGTTTTCCCACTCCTCTTTATTTGCCTTACCATTGCTTGTTGAGACAAAAACAAAAGAGGAGGCATCATCAATATCTCCAATTGGAAAGATGTAAGAGAGGTTTCGAATTGCACTGATGACATCAGAAGGGTTAAGTTCATAAGCACGCAGGGCTTCTTTATTGATTTTAAACTCAATCTTTTTATCTGAATCGCCGTAGATATCGATCTCTGAAATATCTTTAACCCGTAAAATATGACGGCGCAACTCTTTAGCTTCCATCAAAAGTTCATCAAAACTCATCTGATCTGATGCAATAGAGAGTTTGAGAAGATCGCGCACCTTATCCATCTGTTTGGCAATGGGCTCGTTCATATCACTGGGTAAGTTTCGTCGTATCCCAGCAATAGCATCTCTGACCTTATCTAGAACTAACGATGCATTCGCATTGGAATCCAGTGTCAAGACAATCGAAAACTGTCCTGGGGTGATAATACTCTCAATGTCACTGATACCGCTAACTGAACTGACATCATCTTCGATATCGCGTACCGCCATTTTATCAAGATTGTTCGCACTTGATCCTGCATAAGAACCACTAACCAAAATTTTCTCAAGAACAACATCAGGAAAAAGTTCTTTAGGAATCTTAGTATAAGCGTAAATACCGCTTATCAGTAAAAATGATAAGAGCACATGATTAAGGTGAACATTCTTTAAAAAAAAATCGATTAATTTATTCATACGTGACAACCTTTATGACATTATAGACAAAATCAATGCTTAGAAGCTAAACATTTTTAATAGCATTGAAGTTTTAATCTTATTTAGGTATCATAAATTCAATTATGATAACGGAGTTTTGTCAATGTCTATACTCGATCATGTCGATGCCGCTACAAACCTTGCTAAAAATAATGAACTACAACTCTTAGTCTTTAAAGTTAGCAGTGATGAAGGCAGTCCCTATTACGCGATTAATGTATTTAAAACACGCGAAGTCATCGAAGCCTCACGTCATCACCTGACTTTATTACCGGCTACACATCCCTTACTTGAAGGTACAGTAATTCTTCGTAATATGCAGATGCCTGTACTCAACCTTCCTTCTTGGTTAAATGTTAATCTCACTGAAGACGAGGTAAAAAAATCAAATATTTTAGTCTGTGATTTTAATGGAATCATCATTGGACTGCGTATCATGCTAGCCCATCGTGTTGTCAAAAAGAACTGGTCTGAGATGCATGCACCAGACAGTTATCGTGTTGGTGAAGACAATCTCGTTATGAATGACACTCGACTCGAAGATGGTAGTCTCTGTCTCATTTTAGATTATGAAAAATTTCTTGCTGAAGTTATTCCTCAAGCGATGGTTAATCCAGAACTTTCACCAGCAAATTTAGACAATATAAACATTCCTTTAAAACTGCAAAAAGGAACGGTTCTTATTGCAGAAGACTCCAAAACAGCACAGACTCATCTGCGTAAAATTTTCGAAAATTCAAAAATAAACTATAAAATCTTTGATAATGGAAAACTACTCGTTGATTATATTGCTAACTTGAAAATACCTGAAGATACTCCTGCCATTATCACCGATATAGAGATGCCAGAAATGTCAGGTTTTACAGTAATTCAACACTTAAAGCGAGAACCCTCAACAAAAAATATTCCCATCATTGTTAATAGCTCCATGACGGGTGATAATAATAAACGCGAAGCTAGTGTTCTTGGAGCGGACGGGTTTGTGGATAAGACAAAAAGCCAAGATATTATCCCGCTTATTGTTGAAATAATGAATAAAAACTAGTACCTCACCACCCATAAATTGAGGTACTCTGTGATTTAAAAAATGCTTAGTTGTTGCATTTAAAAGCCGCAGGAGCACTTATTGTGCTTTTGCTATGCCCTTTGGGTACAAGGATTTTAGATGTGACAAATGAGTATTTTTTAAACCACCCGAAGGGAAAGCGTATAAAGCATAGATTGACTGCGTTAGATCTTCTTGAAGCACAATAAGTGCTCCTACGAAAATCTGCCTTGCACTCTATGCTTTATACGCTTTCAGAGAACCTCAATTTATGGGTGGTGAGGTACTAGACAAAATAGATATCGACTCCAATTTTCTCCGCTAGACTTTTTCCATCAAAAGTAAGTGCGAGATCACGCTCTTGCGTTACATATACTAATTTTGCTTGAATCATCTCATCTAAAAGCGTTTTATACTCAGAATTTGGACGACGAATGAGTTCATTGAGTGTCGCAGCATTTATCGTACCTGCTTTTGCAATAGAGTAAAATATTTTCAGCGCATATTGACGTGAAAAAACACTTTCATACCGCTCTAATATCGACTCAATTTTTATAGCACGCAAAATGTCACTCTCATTAAGGTCGTATTGTGCTAGATTGAATTCACCAGAGAGTTCATTAACAATTAATCTATCGATATCATTATTTGATACACGTTCAATCTTATCACTTGAAGATGTTGAAGAAGCAACCCGATCAAGTCGTGCACGAAGGTCTTGTTGATAGCCCATAATTTCTTCCTTTGTTCTTTAG
>JAYEGP010000224.1:5998-10786 GCA_034659135.1 Campylobacterota bacterium | reverse complement strand
AGGCTTCCCAAAATAATAACCTTGATACTCATCAACGCCTAAGGCTAGAAGAATCTCAAATATCTCTTTAGTCTCAACATATTCAGCAATGGTTTTTATACCTAAGTCTTGGGCAAATTGCGTGATAGACTTGACCATGATAAAAGATTTTTTATCTTTTTGAATGTCTTTGATGAGTGAGCCGTCGATTTTCAGATATTCAGGCTCAAGCTCCATAATGTGTGAAAAGTTGGCATAACCGCTTCCAAAATCATCAATAGCGATGCGAACGCCCATGCTACGAAAATGCTCTACAAAATTCCGAGTCGATTCATAATCTTCAATGGCGTCACTCTCTACAATTTCAAATATTGTTCGCTCTGTCATAGCGTACTGTTTTAACAGACTCTCGATATGGCGTAGTAGCTCTTTATTGTTGATATCAGCTTGCGTAAAGTTCAATGAAAGCAGTTCTGAGCGCTCTTTAAAAGCCTCTACTGCCTTGATGAGGGTATATTGTGATATCTGCTCATACTGATTGGTTTTGGCTGCGATATCGAGAAAATACTCTGGAGATACTAGCGTGTCATCTTGGCGCATACGAAGAAGCACTTCATACTTGATAATCTCGCCTTTTTGATTCACGATTGGCTGATAGACGGGCACAAAGTTATTGGCCTCGATGGTCTTTTGAATCTCTTTTTTTACATGTAAGATATTACGATGCTCTTGAGTCTGATCATGAAAAGGGTGATAATAGACAAAGCGTTTTTTTGTTTTTTTAGCATGAGAGAGGGCGTCATAAGCACGGTTGAGAAGGTTTGAAGCTTCGGAGCTAATACCTACAGTAATATCGATGTAGAGGGTGTCATCAATACTAGGTATATAAAGTGGATTTTCTAATACGGTCTCAATGAGTTCAAAGATATCGGACTCATACTTGTCTGTATTAATATATTCACTGGGATGAAGCATACAGAAAATGTCACTCTCAATATGATAAAGAGTGTAGCCCTTGTCATCATTATAAGCTTCAAGAAGCTGAGCAAACATCTTTAGAAGCTCATTGGCAGTTTCTGATCCATAGATATCCATATAACGGGTATAGTCATTGATATCAATTAAAAAAAGAGTAGGGATACTACTTTTTCCTATATTCTCAATCAGTGCATAACGACTTTTTAATCCTGTTGAGGAGTTAGTATAGAGAAAATTTTCTACTTTTGCTTCCAGTTGTTTATTGGCTTTTTTTAGCTCTGCTATCTCTTGTTGCAGTTGTGATGGTGTCTTGCTTTCAGTCTTAGATGTCATAATTTAAAAATTATAGCATAGAGAAGAGACAAATTTTTTAATTTTCTTTTAGTGATAACAAAAACTTTGCTAAATATTTATAACTAAAGCTTGCTATAATATCTTCAAAAAGGTGTTTTATGCAGTATCGTTATATAGGTAAAACGGGTTTACGTGTCTCTCCTATCTGTTTGGGAACCATGACCTTTGGTACCCAAGCCGATGAAAAATCAGCTTTTGAGATCATGGATAAAGCGTATGAATCAGGTGTTAATTTTTTTGATACGGCTGAGCTCTATCCTGTCCCTCCCTCGGGTGAAAAGGCGGGAGATACGGAAAGTATTGTGGGTCGATGGCTTAAAGATAAACCTCGTGACTCCTTAATACTTGCTACCAAGGTCGCAGGTGCTGCCTCGGGTTGGTTTGTACCGCCTATTCGTCATGGATTGACGGCGATTGATCGTTTTCATATTGAGAAGGCAGTTGAGGGGAGTTTAAAACGTTTGCAGACGGATTATATTGATCTGTATCAGATGCATTGGCCCGATACTATTGTGCCGATAGAAGAGTCCATGGAGGCTTTTGAGAGACTTGTACAGAGTGGAAAAGTACGTTATATCGGAACCTCTAATGATACGGCGTACGGTACGGCTAAATCACTGATGGTCTCAAGGTATGAAAAGCTGGCTCGATTTGAGTCCATTCAAAACAACTTTTCGCTTTTAAACCGTAGGTTTTTAGATGAACTCTCTACCTTAGCTCAAAATGAGAAGATATCCTTGCTTCCTTATTCGCCTTTAGGTGGTGGTGTGTTGAGTGGAAAGTACAATCAGTCTGATAATAGAGAAGGACGTTTTGCAGATTATCTGCATTCTCGAAACTCGCGTCAACGCCTTATGGCAGAGCGTTTTGTTAACGATAAAACCTTGGCTTCGACACAAGAGTATCTTCGTATTGCCGCTGAAGCAGGGTTGAATCCTGTTACGATGGCAACGGCGTGGTCAAAGCAGTTTGATTTTGTAGCCTCAACCATCATTGGCGCCACATCAGCACGTCAGCTTGATGCGACACTCGCGGCGATGGAATTAGAACTGAGTGATGAGGTCTTAAAAGCTTGTGATAGCGTACATGAAAAAATTCTTTACCCTATGGATTAGCCTGCTACTTTTTAGTGGTTGTGCCATCAAGGAGTATCACCGCAGTGAAGCTAAGGTCATCATCTTAAAAACACCGCAGATTAAGTTTGCAGATACGGGTTATATTCGCCATAATGGCGACGCGGTGCAGTTGGATCTTTATAGTGGGGGTGTGCCTGTTAAACGTATTGAGATAAATCATCTTATCTGTGTGGATGAGGGGTGTCTCTCAAAAAGCAGCTTTAATGGTGAGTACTTAAATGAGCATTATCCTGATGATCTGCTCTTACATGTAAGCCAAGCTAAGCCAATTTTTGAAGCGAAAAATCTTGATAAAAATGATTTAGGATTTGAGCAGAACCTAAAAGCTAAAAACTACGATATTACGTATAAGGTCAATACGAAAGAGACCTATTTTAAAGATCGACGCAATCGTATTTTGATTCGTTTTAAAACGATTTCACACTAAAACGCTGCTCTTTTAAGATTCGAAACTTAGACGCATCAGCATCCATACCAAACTTTTTAGCCGCTTTTTTTGAGACAAGTCGATGTCCAAAGGCGACATCAACAAGGTCGCCTTGTAGAAGTTTAAAGTCGTAGTGAATTTCAGTACGACTTTCAGGTTTGAGACGGCTGTCTATGAGAATGCTATCGGCAATCCATGGCGGTTTGGGTTTACCCTCTTTACCTAAGACTCTTTTAAAGGTCTTGTCTTCAAGTTGAATCTGTTCTCCGCCTCGATTGATGCTCACTCTAAGCAGGCCTACGCGAAGTGGATGGATTGAAGAGTGGTGGGTGACATTGTGATCAATGGCAATGTTAAAGTTTTGAGTTTTTTGTATGAGCTCGAGACCTATGTACTTCTCAAGTAACTCCGTCTTACCGTGAATGCCTGGAAAACCATGAAAGGCATGGGTACTCGCAAGACTCATGACTGAGGGTAAACCTTCAACTTGAGGCATGTGACAGCTCACACAGTTTTGCTCGGCCTCAGGGTCTTGTTCGTCAATCTCACAAACTGCGAGTAGGGCTCTGTTGCGACTGTGTTGATGACAGCCCATGCAGACCTGCCCATTACCAAAACTCTCTTTGCTCTTTTTGGTGTTGTGAAAAGGGATGTTCATCTCATCATAGCGATCGAAAAAGAGCTCTTTCTCTTTGGAGATGACGTTGGTATTACTGAGTTTGCTTTGGGAATAATCTTCAATACGGTGACAGAGTGAACACGAGACCCCCTCATTTTGAGAAGCATTTTTAGGATCAGGTAGCACACCATTTTCAGCTTCCATGAGGGCATTGAGATTATCTGCTGCTGGAGTATGACACTTTCCACACTGATATTTTTGCATTTTTTTATGAGGATGTTTTGCAAAGATCGCCCCATGAATCTTATCGTGGTAGATATTTGAGTTAGCGTGTTGCGAATGCTCATACTCTTTGTAGATTTTAGGGTGACACGCTTTACATGTAAGGTTGGGTTCAAACCCTGTTTCAGAAAAGAGTAGTGTGAAAAAAGATAACACAAGGGTTACATGTAACATCTTATAGCCTTAAAATTTTTTATTATATTATAGCAAACAAAGTAGGGCTATGCTAGAATATTTATCTAACACAAATGATGAAGATGTATTGTAATGAATGATTTTATAAATAAGTATGTAAAACTAGAACCACAGCAAACCACGCTATCAATGCTTTTTATGTATATGAGCATTGCCTATCTTTTTGGTTTGGCTGTTCGTATGATGCTTTGGTATCAGGTAGCACCGATAGAGAGTTTTTGGCTTGATGGTAATCCGATACCTATCTACTCACCCGATGCAGGACTGTATGGATATTATGCAAAGCAGCTATTGTCGGGTGTTACGTATCCTATGACGGCTGAATATATGCCGGGCTATCTTATCTATTGGCTTGTGGGTATTTTTAGTTTGAATATCGACTGGGTGATGTTTTTACTCCCTGCTTTTTTAGCCCCGCTTGTGGCCATTCCTATTGTTTTAATGGCTCATGCCTATCATCAGGCAAAACTAGGATTTTTTGCGGCACTTATTGGGGTGATTGGAATAAATTTCTATACCCGTTCGTATCTTGGCTATATGGATACCGATACCTTAAACCTCTTTTTTCCCTATATGGCAATCGCTTCATTGATGATGGCAATGACACGCCGTTCATGGCTTTGGGGTGTTGGGGGCGTTGTCGCTTTAATCGTCTTTTATTTTTGGTATCACTCTTCGATTGTGATTATTGCTGCAATTGGATTGATGGCTTTGCTTCTTGCTCCTTTACTACTTCGTAGCAAGAAAATTGGCATGGTGGCTTTCGTACTCATTATGCTTGGGATGTTTTTTGTTGACTTGGATAAAGTAACCCAGCG
>JAYEGP010000224.1:0-5898 GCA_034659135.1 Campylobacterota bacterium | reverse complement strand
GATATGTTACTGACGTTTAAGACAATAGAAGACTTCGCCTATATTGATATTTCCAATGGTGAAAAAATAGCAGACAACTCACAATTTTTTATCTCAGACCTTGTACGACCTTACTCTAAAAAAGAGCCTCTTGTTAGAGGAGACACTTTTGACTTCGATTTAAGAGATGGAATGATAAGAGGACATGATGGGGCGAGTACACAGATCCAAGGCGTCATTATTACTGATAAGGGTAAGGTGACGGCGGCTAAACGTTATAATTCACGTTCATCAATGAATCTGATTATCTACAATAAAACTAAGGCCATCTATCTTGATAATAGGGCATTAGATACGTTTTTGATTAAAGCCCTGCTGTTTGATCAATACAATAAAGACCGCTTTGAAAAAGTAGCTGATACGGATAGGTTTAAGATCTTTAAAGTGAAGTAGCTATTTTGCTCCACGACGTGTTACTAAGACAAGAAAAGTTTTTACAAAGATAATAAAATCAAGCCAGAGTGACCAGTTTTGAATATACCAGACATCAAGCTCGGTACGTTCAAAAAAATCAAGATCATTACGTCCACTGATCTGCCATAAACCCGTGAGCCCTGGTCTTACATGCAAGATGGTTTCCAAGTCTTGACCAATTTTCTTCTTTTCATGTATCATATAAGGACGTGGCCCTATCAAATTCATCTCAAAACGAAAGACATTGATAATCTGAGGGAGTTCATCAAGTGAAAATCTACGTAGCCATTTTCCCGCACCAGTAATGCGGGGATCATTTTCATACTTGTGGTATTTTGCATAATTCTCAATCTCTTCAGGATGAGCCTTAAGATGTGATTCTAAAAGGTGTTCATTGTCAACATGCATCGTACGAAATTTATAACATGAAAATATTTTTCCATCACGTCCAAGTCGTTTTTGTTTAAAAAAGACAGCTCCACGAGAATCGAGTTTAATGATAAATGTAATAAACAATAAGGTTAACAGAATGAAAGGAAGAAGAAGAAGAATCATAAAAAATTCTGCTGTTTTCTTGATAAAAATATTTTTGCGAATAAAGAGTTGATTTTGAATATTGATGAAACTCATTCGACCGATGCGAAGATCAATAATCTCGGCATTGGCAAAACTGATGTTGTGCAAAAAAGGGATCAAGATAACCTCTTGAACCTGTTTTTTATAGCGATGAATGAGTGTTTCAAGTTTTGAAATACTCATCTCACGTGTGGCAATAAAAACAATCTTTGCTTTTTTAATACTAGTGACACTACGATAGCCAAGATACCAGTTGATACGAAGATCATATTGCAGTTTTTTTATTTGATCAATATTGCCTACAAGATACGCATTGATATGCCACAGACCAAATTGATGTAAAAGTTTTTTACATGTAAGGCGCGTTAGTGGAACAATCCAAAGCAGGTTAAAAAACATGAGAATATAGAGAGTACGTGAAAACTCTTCTGTTGATTTGGTAACAAAGAGTGTCATAACCGTCGCTATAAGAAGTAAAAAAGCAGCCATATAGCTACGTCGTAACTCTTCCCAAAAGTCGTTGCGCTTAGTATAGAGTCCTAATGCAAAGTTAATTAAAATAAAGAGAAGAAAAAGTAATCCAGAAAGATAAAAACGCTCCAAATCGCCTTGATAGCCACTAAACAAGGTGGTTTTTTCTAAATAAAGACGTGTTAAATGTCCAAGATAAAGCGCTCCATAAAGTGCTAAAGAGTCAGTGAGGATTAAAATCGTTAATGAGGTGAGTTTACGCATTAATGATCTTTTCTAGAAAGTTTTCTGAGCTCATCAAAGCGATCGCTTTGGAGGTGAAATTTTTGTCATTACTGATGATGAGCTCACATTGCTCTTTTTGAGCGAGAATATATTGCAGGGTGTCTTCTAAATCATGATAGTCGGTGTCTTTGTGCATAAGCTTACATGTAAGGGTGACTTCATGATTTGAAAAGTTGATAACCTTGCAAAATTGATTGATTCTTTCAATTTCTAATAATGCTTGATTTTTATCTTTTTTTGCATAGAGATAATAGATAGTCGTGATGATATCACAACTCGTAAGAACACTAACATTATTACTTAGCAGATGATGTAGAGTTTGAACACTGTACGAGTGCGATTTTCGGGATGCATCGATATAATCTACTAAAATATTAGCATCGACAAATACGCTTTTATACATCCATAGAAGCTTTAATATCTTGTATCGTAAGTTCCCCAAAAACACCTGTAGCTGACCCTATACCACTTTCAAAAGCCTTAAGTTTTTCCTCTTTAGAAATCTCTTGATACGTCGCTTCGATCATCTCTTGTACAAGCGCAGTTTGGCTCTTGTGCTCTTTTTTCGCCATCTCTTCGAGATGTTGCGCTACTTCATGATCAAATACAAAATTTTTACGTACGGTCATACATCATCCTTTTTATGTATTATAACATACATAAAGTTACGCTGTCTGAATCATATACCCCGTGCCACTGACATTCTTAATAAGATCTTCTTCTGTAGCTGCGCGGATACGAAAGATAAGCGAGCGTAAGGTACGATCATTGACCAGTTCGCTCCAGACGTGCATGGAGATCTGCTCGTCAGAGATGCTAATGTCGGGATGTTCGCAAAGCAGGTCGATAAGTTTGAGTGCTTTGGGACCAAGCTCGATCTGTTTTGTATTTTTAAGAAGCCGTTTTTGTTCCCTATTGTAGATGAAACCGTTTATGAGTTTTAGATCTTCTGTTTGCTCTTTTTTGACTGCCGTCTCTTTGGAGCTTACATGTAAAGGATCTTGGGTTGTAAGACGCAGTGTGGCAATAATCTGCATTTCGTTGTAGGGCTTGGTGAGATAACCGGCTGCGTGTGACTCCACGGCATAATCAACCATTTCCGGATCCGTATAAGCGGTTAAAAAGATAATTTTTGAATTCACTTCCCGGCTAATCGCAACGGCGGCCTCTGAACCGCTGATGTTGTCATGAAGCATGATATCCATGAAGATGACGTCTGGCTTTTGGGCAATGCAACTTGTGATAGCCTCTTTGCCATTATCAATAATGTCAATAACCTCGACATCGTGCTCTTCTAGTATCTCTTTGAGGTATTCGGCAGCAAGGAGCTCGTCCTCGACAATGATCACTTTTGTTTTACTCATGTTTAAACTCGATTTCATAGCTCAAACCGTTTTGGTTTGAGATGTTGATTGTCCCTTGAAGTTGCTTTGCAGCAAGATGGATGATTTTGACACCAAGGGATTTACTGCGCAGTAGTGTTTGAGTATCTTCCACGCCGAGACCATCATCGCTGTAAAAAAAACAGTAATGATCTTCTTTGGTCTGAAGATCGATTATAACATTTCCGCTGTTTTGTTTGAAAGCATATTTAATACTGTTGGTAAAGAGTTCGTTTGCGATCATGCCAAGTTGGATCATCACATCGAGCGGCATGTTTTCCCTATCGCTGCTTATTGTGATGTCGATGTTCTTATTTGATGCGTACATTTTGTGAAGTAGCCCGGTGAGTTGCTTCATGTAAGCTTTAAAGCTGATGTTTTCAAAATCATCACATTTATAGAGCATCTCATGTACCATAGCTATAGATTCGATACGGGTCTTACTGGCTAAAAGATGCTGCTTTTCATGCTCTCCTAGTCGATTAGCCTGCAGTCCAATGATGGAAGCGATGACATTGAGATTATTTTTAACCCGATGATGGACTTCACTAAGTAACATCTCTTTTTGGCTGTTAGAGCTATCAAGTTCATCAAACGTCTTTGCGATAGAGAAGTGATAAAGAAGCCCAAAAACAAAGATAATAAGCGCGGTATATGCGAGATTGAAAAGTGCTTGAGGGTTTTGAACAAGAGGGTTGCTAGGGTTATTGAGATATTCTATATAGAGTAAAATAGCCATAATAAAAAACAGTGCAAGCTCTATTAAAATAGAGTGTTTAAGTTTTATAAAAAGCAAGGTAGTCAAAGGAAGCAGAAGGATAAAAACAACAGACATTGTCGCAAAATGGTTGATAAAAATAAGTGTCAGTAGTGCGGTTGAGATAGTAGCTAAGAAAATATAAGCAGATTGTTTAAGTTGAGAGTATTGGCGTAAGCCCCAGAGATTTAAAAGTAGTATAACAACGACACAAGACTCAATAAAAGCATTGCTGTAACGCTCTGCCATAAAGTCAATAATAAGTGCAATGAGATTGACTAAAATAACTGTGATATGGAATCGATATAAAAGAGTGACTTTTGGGTCACTATGTTTGATATCAAGAAAAAGATGTGTTAGTGTCATTTTTTGTCTCCATCTAAAGTTATTTTAAAATTTTATAGACTTTATCTTCACTTTTCATTTGGATGGTAAACTCAACCCTTCTTGCTTTTTCTCTCACTATGAGTTTAGAAAATGCCATTCCATTTGCTCTAAAATTTTTCTCAAGCCAAGGCCTGTTTTGCTGTATGGTATCATCTTCTAAGCTGTAGCAGTACGATAAAACCTTATAAGCTCTCGTTTGTGAGAGTCGCATATTGTTCAAATAAATCTCTCTTTGAGATTTTGTACTACCCCACTTATCTGAAGTATGCCCCTCAACTCTTAGCTCTTTAATCTCAGTTTTATACTCTTTTGAAGTCAAAATCTTTATGTATCTTGGAAAAAACTGCTGTAAAATTGTTTTAAATTCATTTTTTAAATCGCTTTTACTTATCTCAAATAGGACATTTGGTGAATGAAATATAATGCTGTTATCTTTAGTGATGTTTGCATCCCACTGTGCTAAATCATCTTCAAATTCGGTATATAAAGCTTCATTCAGATTCGCCTTGGTATCTCTGTAGGCGCTTGCAATATCGGTCATCTCCTGTTTTTCAGATTCTACTTCTATCATAAAGCCGATAGCTATAAACATAAAAACGAGCATCAATCCCGACATCATGTCCGATATGCTCATCCATTCACTATTTGTTTTCAGTGTCATCCTTTAGTTTTTGGATGATTGAGAGTGTTGTAGCGACACTCATACCAACAATGGATGTAAAAAATGCTGTTTTCAGTCCTACTAAAATCTCATTCACACTATTGATGATATCATCTGGATTGAAACCTTGTAGACCAATAAATATCCCCACAAAGGTACCCAAAACACCGATGCTGACAATTTGACTTTTCAGATCTTTCTTTAGTCTGTAATCAAGAAATCCAAGTATGAGAATAATGGTTACAAAAAAAATATTGACAGGATCTAGTAGAACATCTTGAAATGAAGAACTTGAAGAGCTTTTTTCGTCTACAACTTTTTTGCAAACTCCTAGAGTTAAAACTGCCCTATTGCTAGAGACAATTTTTTCACTAATACCCTCTATGTTGGCTAGCTCATCAATGCTTGCAAAACATTGGTTCATCTTTCGATATTCTATAATTTTTTGAGACTTTGCTTTTCCTATGCCATTAAGTTTTAAAAGCTCATCAGCTGTTGCACTGTTTATATCGACTAAGGCAAATAGGTGTGTGACACTCAGAAAAATAGCTAGAATATATTTTAAAATAATAGTACCCTTTCTTAAATTTTTGTATAATTTGAATTTTACATTGTACTGTATTTTTATAGCGAATCTTCATTCATGAGTGTTTCCAAAAAAACTTCATGGCAGAGATGATATGCCATAAAAGCAGTTTCATATTCTTTGCTGATCCTCTACGATGCTCATGTGTAATGGAAAAATCAGGGTTTAGTACTGTTTTGCCATAATGTTTGGCACGTATAAATATGTCGGCGTCTTCCATGTATATGAAAAAACGCTTATCAAAACCGTGGAGTTTTTTATAGATGTCTGATTTAAACATCATAAAACATCCGTGGCAAAAGGGAACATCATCGATAGATTGCGAAAATGATCTTCCTAG
>JAYEGP010000223.1:0-2132 GCA_034659135.1 Campylobacterota bacterium | reverse complement strand
AGTATATTGCATCATATTGCTTCGTTGAAAATCCTTGAAGCTACTAGTAGCTCCTGCGGACTTTCGCCTTGCACTATGACGCAATATACTCGTTTAAAAGTGGGAATATATAAGTGGGATGTGTATATCAATAGAAGCAAATATCTTAGCTGTTTCCTTTTGAGGTAAGCTCTCAATAAACTTAAGAAATGGAGCATTGTCATCTAATTCGACAAATTCAACGGTATACATGAATGAATTATATCAAAATAATATGTTGATGTAACTATTGTACACATCCCCAAATAAATCCATACTACAAACAAACAGGGTCAGGTGATACCTATACCTCTTTTCCATCGTCAAATGCCTACGACAACTTAAATTACGAAGCTGGAGATGGAAAATATCTCTACCAATGCTTTTAAAAAGATTAAGGGTCGAGTCACAAATTTCAAATACTTACATGTAAGCCAAAGCAACGCAATGAGCTATGATCTCCTTTGATCAAACGGCATCCTTATGACTCAGAGGCCATGGATATTATGATTGGGAGTATTCCACACTAAGAGTGGGGAATCGCTCCTAATATCTTAGAAGTATAACCCCTTCCTAAGTCACCATTTACTATAATTCCATCTATATAAATAGTAGGAATAATCATGCGCGGCTATAAAGTATTCTCTGGTAGTTCCAGTACAGAATTTGCACAAGAAGTGTGTAAAACCCTCGATGTCCCTCTTTCTAAAGCAGAGATCAAACGTTTCAGTGATGGTGAAATTAGTGTTCAGATTAGTGAAAGTGTACGTGGACGCGATGTTTTCATTGTGCAATCAACAGGGGCACCCTCAAATGATAACTTGATGGAACTTCTGATTATGACCGATGCCCTTCGTCGCTCAAGTGCGAGTTCCATTACTGCTGTTGTTCCATACTTTGGTTATGCGCGTCAAGATCGTAAAGCAGCGCCTCGTGTTCCTATTACGGCGCGTCTTGTGGCTGATATGTATGAGACTGCGGGAATTGACCGTGTGGTGACGATGGATCTCCATGCCGGTCAGATTCAAGGCTTTTTTGATATTCCTGTCGATAATCTTTATGGCGCGATCTCTTTTCAAGAGTATATTACGGCTAAGAACTTTCCAAATCCTATTATCGCCTCTCCGGATATCGGCGGGGTGGCACGTGCCCGTTACTTTGCGAAAAACCTAGGTTTAGAGATGGTTATCGTTGATAAACGTCGTGAAAAAGCAAATGAGTCCGAAGTGATGAATATTATCGGTGATGTTGAAGGCAAAGATGTCATTATGATTGATGATATGGTCGATACTGCTGGAACTATGGTTAAAGCAGCGGCAGCACTCAAAGCCAATGGTGCCACTTCGGTTATGGCCTGTGCGACGCATCCCGTACTGAGTGGAAAAGCTTATGACAATCTTGATAAAGGTGATCTTGATGAACTCATCACGACCAATACCCTTACATGTAAGCCACATGAACGCATTAAGGTCTTAAGTGTCGCACCGCTTTTTGCTGAAGTGATTCGTCGTGTGTATCATAATGAGAGTGTTAATTCACTCTTTGCGTAAACTGAGGACTTTATAATTTGAAAAACATTCGTAACTTCTCTATTATTGCCCACATTGATCACGGTAAAAGCACCTTAGCCGATCGTATTATTCAAGAGTGTGGATCAGTGAGTGATCGTGAATTGACCTCACAGATGATGGACACTATGGATATCGAACAAGAGCGCGGTATTACCATTAAAGCACAGAGTGTACGTCTGGATTATGTCAAAGATGGCGAACACTATATTCTTAACCTGATCGACACACCGGGTCATGTTGATTTCTCTTATGAAGTGAGTAAATCTTTAGCCTCTTCAGATGGGGCACTCTTGATTGTTGATGCGGCGCAAGGCGTTGAAGCGCAGACCATCGCCAATGTCTATCTGGCACTCGATAATGATCTTGAGCTTATCCCTGTTATCAATAAAATCGATCTTCCCGCAGCAGAACCGGAGCGTGTGGCTGAAGAGATTGAACACTCCATCGGCATTGATGCTACGGATGCGCTTTTAGTCTCAGCGAAATCGGGTATCGGGATTCGTGAACTGCTTGATGCGATTGTTGAGCGTGTTCCTGAACCGG
>JAYEGP010000222.1:0-2135 GCA_034659135.1 Campylobacterota bacterium | reverse complement strand
CTTATCTACTAAAACAATTTTGTCGGCAATGACGATACAGCGACCAAAACCTTCATGACTCATCTCCATGACTACATTACACATCACACCTGTTTTACGTTCAAACTGAAGCGCAACCGCTTTGTAGATCATTTTAATCTCACCAATAAGCATCTCATCGATATCTGCGATAATTGGCATCGCTTTGAGATCTTCTTTGGTTTTAACAAACTTTTTTGTTAAGACCTCTTCATCACTAAGTTTTGCCCAGTTTCCAAACTGATCGGTTGCACGTAGTTGACGAATCAACTCTACTGTAAAATCATTATGTTCCATTACTTCACTCATAAAATTCCTTGTTTATATTTTTTTATTCTGCTTGCCAACGTGCTAGACGTGGATCTTCTGTTGTCTCTATATTTAAGATACGTTTGACCCATGGTGGAGGGTTACCATTGATCATTGTAACGAGACTCTCTAAAACCACTTCAATTTTTGTCGGTTCTTGAACTTTCATAGGTTGGATACCTGCGCGGATCACTTTAGCCGCAGCCGTACCACCGATACTCTCACAATACATAATGTCCACACCATCAAGTGCTTTAACTTTAAAGTCAGTCTTATCATCACCTGCTAGTTCTGAGGTATCTGTTTTCACAACACCATAAAGTTTAAAACCTGTTGCCGATACGTTATAAACTGCAAACTCTTTAGCACCACCAAAATGCGCATTGATTTCTTCAAGGTCTTTCGTTGCAAAAGCCACTTTCATCGCATTTTCCATCTCGTTTGTACCTTCAACTGTGATTTTTGTTGTTTCACCCATGATGTTTCACCTCTTTAATTTTATTTGCGACTTCAAACAGAAAGTAGGTACTTCCTTCATAAAGCTGATCACTCTTAAGTCCGTTACCCAACTCTTCATAATTTGGATAACCTCGAATGAGAAGACCGGTATGTTCATTAGTATGCAATAAACGTTCTGCATGAAAATTACTGATGACCAGTTCTACGTTTTCAAAGTACGGTGCCGCATCTTCAAGATCTCCCACAAATACTTTTTCTGCTTTAATATGTTCTAATACCTTTGAATATGTTGTAGCAATGGCTACATCTACCGTACCGCCAACACTATGGAGCAGATCACAAATACCCGCTATCATGTCAGGTTCTCCTGTCACTGCAAAATGAGATGAACCAATATCAAAGTGGGTATCAAGCATCGCATCTTGGAGTCTTCCACGCCAACGTTTTAAGTTTGGCATCGGATCGATTTGTCGGATTTTCATAAGTGATGCAACAAAATTGTCGTTGTTTTCTTGTCCCATAAGGTGATCAAAATGAAGATGTGTAATCTTTTCATTTTTTTCAAGCAGTGCTTTCGCAGCAATCTGCATCGATTCACCAATAGAGACAACCGTTGCACACTCAGCCAATGTTTTAATCTCATCAACGCTAATAGCACCTTGACCGAGCTTACCTTGTTTTTCTCCAAAAAAGCCATCCATTGAGGTAGATAAATCGGGTAAGGCAAAGGTCTCCAAGCCAAAACCTTCACAAACCGCTTTAACTTTTTCTACCTCTATCGGCGTCATACTGACATGAGGTAGCACTACAATACTATGTGCTTTAAGCGTATCACTCTTACATGTAAGCTGATCAATGAGTGCTTTAGCGCACAGAGCCCAGCCACTCTCCATGCCACCCTCATAGTCAGGCGTATTGACATAACAATAGGGGATCTCTATATGTGTACCCACACTGCGGACATCATCACCTTTTGTCTCCGTAAGACCCGTAGTATGAAGCCCAATAAGTTCAGGTGTAAACTTATTTTTTTTAGTAATATTCTCTATCGACATCAAGATGGAATAATCTCCACCATCTAAAACAGCAGTAAGATCAGAGACAGAGGTGTTGTACATAGGAATGGGTTCATTAAAGTGGCGGGTGTAAAAAACTTTTGTGTATGAGGCGCATCCTTGTGAGGCATGCATTAAAGGCAAACAGTTTCTAATGCCCATAAAAGCTAAGGCAGCTCCCATAGGTTGTGAATGTTTAATAGGATTGACCTGAAGCGGTTTGTGTTCACGTTTACTAAGCTCTATTTCCATTGACACTCCTTTACATACTTATATTGCAAGAAATGTTCTTAA
>JAYEGP010000221.1:2002-35684 GCA_034659135.1 Campylobacterota bacterium | reverse complement strand
TCGCCATCTTCGAGTCTCATAAAGCTTTTAATCTCTTCTAGCATCGCTAGAGGTTTATAAATCATCAGATCATAGGTAGCGTGTTGTTGAAGTTTATCGTTTACATGTAAGCTCATCTTTAGTGACTCAAGCGTAACACTTAAAGGAATAAACTCACTTAAAACCGCTGCCTTATCGAAGCCTTTAGCCCGTTCCCAAGGCAGACCTTTCTCTTTGAGATACTTCTGCTCATCGGCTTTGGTCAGGTCAAGACCAACTCCTACTCCACTAATCGCGCCACTTTCAATAAGAAAACAGATCTCGCTTTCAAATCGACAGCTATCATTAACAAAATAAAGCGTATCGGTGATGGCTGAATTTGGCTTATTAAATACCACCATATTTTCAGGCATATCATTGTGTAACTCTTTGATATGCTCGACATAATTTCTACCGATACAGACAACTTTTGAGGGGGTGATGGTAATACCATTACATGTAATACTTTTCATGTCTGTGATTTTAGCTTATAATGTCATCAGAAAAAAGGGCAGGGATGTTTGAGGGTTTTACAAAACAGGGGTTAGTATTATTATCACGCATTGCGAAAGATGATAATACAGTGTGCTTTAAAGTGGGTCTATGAGATGACGCTAACATTGGAAACTGGATGACATTTTTTGGTGATAGAGAGAAGTGTTATCACTGTTATCGTCCGATGAGTAGCTGTATGTGTAAGCATGTTCATCAGATTGATACTAGCACGAAGTTTGTGATCTTGATGCACGATAAAGAGTTTAAGAAGACTAAAAACAATACCGGACGCATGACCCATCTTGGCTTGGCTAATTCAGAGCTTATTGTTGGGGTCTCCTTTGAAAACTCTTGTCGTGTCAATGCACTTATCGATGATGAAAACAGTGCCTGTTATGTGCTTTACCCCTCTACCGATGCACTCAGTTTAAATCAAGAGAAGGCTTTACATGTAAAGAAGCAAAACATTGTATTTATTATCGATGCGACGTGGGCATGTTCTAAAACGATGTTACGACTCAGTCCCAAACTCGATGCCTTGCCAAAACTCAGTTTTACGCATACTAAGCGTTCTCAGTATCAGATAAAAACACAGCCTGGAGCGCACTGTCTCTCGACAATAGAATCAACCTTATGTGTTATGGAGTTATTAAACGAGAGTGGGGTTGAAGCGATTGGTAGTGAAAGTTTAGAGAAGTTTCTAAACCCTTTTCAAGAGATGATAAAGTATCAGATAGCATGTGTGGAAGATGAAGGTAAAGCGGTGCGTTACCGA
The DNA here is from genome assembly GCA_034659135.1 of Campylobacterota bacterium. Classification (GTDB taxonomy): domain Bacteria; phylum Campylobacterota; class Campylobacteria; order Campylobacterales; family Sulfurimonadaceae; genus S010-53. The sequence continues at coordinate 34,396 of JAYEGP010000221.1, read as the reverse complement.
AAGCCTAGTGACTAACAACCTTGGTCATATGCCACTGAAAATTAGAGAAGAATCCATACTGTTTATTGCCACGTTTGTCATTTAAGCTGTTTTCACAGACGATACGGATGATGTTGCTCGCACTGTAGCCTTTAATCTTTTGACTGCGTTCATCTTTTGGTGTAAGGTAGGTCGCCATATCTAACATCCCGTATATTTTTCCGGAGTAAAATGGATTTTCTGGATTAAGAAAGTCAAGCTCATTTTTACACTCTTGTTCAAAACCATGGTCTCTATTGTTAGGCATATAGTTGGCATAGAGCAGATTGCTAAGTATTAACAGAACTAATAATAACTTTTTCATAACGATCCTTATTTTCTTATAGTATCAAATAAGAGTATAAATTACAATTAGTTATAACATTTCTTGATGATTTAATGACGACTTTTCTGGCGCATTTTGAGTTTTGCAAAGGATTGCATGTTTTCAACATTGTCAAACTCATCCACGATCTCTGCTCCTAAAACAGTCTCAATGGTGTCTTCCAAGGTGACAATTCCATCGGTTTGAGCAAAACTGTCTTGAACGATAAAAATGTGTTCTTTACGTTTGATAAAGAGTTCCAATATTTTAGAAACGGGAATGTTCTCATTAATAGCAAAGATAGGAACAGCGAGTTCTTGCATGGTAACGGCCGTGTTTCCTTTAAGTTTTTGAATCATCAAGGTTCGCAGCAGTACCATCCCTGTAATGGTATCGATCGTCTCCTCATAGATAGGAATTCTCGAAAAACTCTCATAATCATCAAGCTCGAAAAACTGTTCAACTGTCATGGTACTAGCGACACTAAAAACGACGCTTCGAGGTGTCATGATCTCACTCACATGAAAGGATTTAAGATCAAGAAGGTTGTCAATCATGCCCCCTTCATTGGGATGAATCAGTCCATCTTTTTCGCCTTGGTCTGCCATCGCTTTGATCTCTCCTAGAGAAACTTTATGGTTATGGCCTGTGTTAAAGAGGCGGGTTATAAAGGATGAGATCTTTAAGAGTGGATAGGTGATGATAATCAAGCTACGAATGATATAAGCTGATGGAATCGCCAGTTTCTGCCAATAGAGTGCCCCAAGAGTTTTAGGAATAATCTCTGAAAAATACAAGATAGCTAGAGTCAAAAGCGCAGAGATAAGAAACATGTACTCTTCACCAAAGAGTAGCATCGCTTGGGCACCAACCCCTGCGGCACCTAAGGTATGGGCAAAGGTGTTTAGGGTTAGGATGGAAGAGATAGAGAGATCGATCTCAGAGTTGTTTCGTTTTAAAAGTTCAGCACCCGAGCGCTTCTCTTCAACAAGGGCATCGATATAAAAACGTGATGTCGAAAGCAGAACGGCTTCGAGAATGGAGCATAAAAAAGAGATACCAATAGCAAGAATAAGATAGATAATCAATAATGTCATGGTGTGATTATTCCTGATTCTATTCTAAAAGTCTAGTTTGAACATCATTCTAGATTAGTAAGCTAGAGTTGTAACGAACTCTTTAAGGTTCGCACTGCTGATCTCTTCCTCTTTGGATGTGTAGATAATATATGCAATTTGAAATTGATTTAAAAAGAGAATCGCTTGCTGCAGTGACATGACTGATGCCGCAGTGGCGTAAGCATCCAAGTCACTATTTGAAAGCACTCCTATCAGTGTTATTGATACAATGTCTTTAGCCTGCAAATGTGTTTTAGGATTAATAAGATGATGATGTTTTTTTGTTTTTACAAATCGGCGATAATTTCCACTTGTTGTCACTCCTAAACCTCTCTTTTTGGTTTTATAGAGCTTTTGAGTCTGATTGGGACTAAAAGGATCAACTATAGAGATATTACATTGTCCTAAACATCGAATATCACCACTAAGCGAAATTTTTCCATTGCGTATCTTCTCTTTTTGATAAAGTTCATGAACTTTATCAATACCAAATCCCTTCCCCATACCACCTAGATCAATTTTCATTCCTTCTTTTATCTGGGCACTGTGTCGATCAAAGGTCAGTCCATCCATATCCACGACAGCATTTTTCACTGCTGTAGGACTAGGTATCTGCTCTTCTTCTCCAAAATGATAGAGTCCTTTGGTTATGGAACCTATAGTGATATTAAAATAGCCATTACTCTCATGGAAGTAACGGTAAGACTTCAAGAGTGCTTCATAGGTATCGGCTTGAAGCTTTACATGTAAGGCGTGGTTAAGTCTGTAAATATCTGCATTTTTGTTGTAGCTTGATAGGGCTAACTCAACGGATTTAAGACGCTCAAAACCACGTTGAATAAATTTACTTTGTGATTGAGGCAGTTCTATCTGTGCAAATGTACCCATCATCATTTGCGTACGAGAGAACATTGTTTCGGCATTAAGAACAGTTAATGCATACAGGAAAACTATAGAAATTTTCATCAATCGCTTCTTTTTTTTAAATCATTATGGCACAAGTCAAATAAAGAGAGCGTATAAATAAATAGTCTTTTGATAATGATTATCATAATAAGAATTATTTAAGTCTATTTTGATTATGATTTCGATAACAAATATCAATAAGGATAGAAAATATGAAAAAGTCAAATAGAATAATTGGTTCACTTTCATTAGTGGCAGCAATGACTCTAGGATTAACGGGTTGTGGTGGAGGAGGTAGCAGTAGTAGTGATTCTTCTAGTGGTGTGACAGAAGAGAAAAAACGTATGGTTCTTGAAAGTTATGCGGATTTGGTTAACGCAACAATGGCAGAAGCTGTTAGCGATGCCATGCAGATGCGTAATAAAGTAGCTGAATATACAGAAAATCCAAGCCAAATAACACTGCAAGCTGCAAAAGATGCTTGGCTACAATCACGTGAATCGTATGGAGTGACTGAAATATTTCGTCTTTCAGAAGGTCCAATTGATGCTGAAGATGGCTGGGTTGCTGATGCGTATGGTGCATTAGAAGGTCAGCTCAATGCTTGGCCACTCGATGAAAATATGATTGACTATACAATTGATGCATCAGGAGCAACTACTACAGGAAATATTGTCGATACTGAAGGTGAGTTTACACCAAATGGTGGTGAAACAGTTGATGTTACAGCTATTACAAAAGATACCTTGGCGGCTCTGAACGAAAATGGCGGTGATGCGAACGTCGCAACGGGTTATCACGCTGTTGAGTTTTTGCTTTGGGGACAGGATCAAGACTATAACAGTTTTATAGATGATACGGTAACAAATGGTTCGATGGCAGCAGGTGAGCGTCCTGTTGAAGATTATACGTCTAATGCAAATGCTGATCGCCGAAGTGCCTACATTAATGCAGCCGCAAATTTAATTGTTGATGACCTTGTAACGGTGGCATCAGCATGGTCTGCTACGGCTTCTGCAAATTGTTCTACTGATGCTACAGGGTGTTACCGTGGTGCGCTACTCGGAACATTAGAGGGTGATGACGCAGCGAAAAATATTGGTGCAGATAGCGCACTTCACACGATTATGGGTGGTATGGGTGTCTTTATTAAGTCTGAGCTTGCAAATGAGCGTATCGCAGTAGCTGTTCTGACTCCAAGTGAAGAGGATGAACACTCATGTTTCTCTGATAACACTCACCGTGATATCGCTTTAAACTATAAAGGTTTTGTAGATGTCTTAAAAGTGGGTGGTGATTCAAGTATGTATGCACTTTCGGATTCTGAAACACGCAGTGCTATTGACACATTGATTACCTCTATTGATGCTAAAGTAGCAGCGGTAGATACGGCAGCTAAAACAACAGCACATTTTGATTACCAGATTAAAGAAGGTTCCGACACACGTCAAACTATTATCAATATGAAAAATGAGATGCGTGATCTTGGTGATCTTATGGTTGATGTTGCTGAAGACTTTGGAATTGATCTTAGTGAATCTGATGTGACGGATTCTGAAGAGACTCAAATCTAATGAAAAAAGGACATTTCTTATCTCTGACACTTGCAAGCATAATGCTTGCAGGATGTACGAATACACCGACGGATAATAAGGCGTTATTTGACAGTACAATCTATTCTAATGATATTTCTAAAAAAGCTTTCTCTCATCCTGTTGAGGGTATGAATAATGAGGAACTCGATCTCTTTATAGTGGGTCGTAGCTTTTTTACCATTCCCTGGGTTGAAGCACCTGCTGCTACAACGGCGCGTGATGGATTGGGCCCACTCTTCTCAGCCAATACATGTAAAAGTTGTCATCCTGGAAATGGTGCGGGTGTTGCTATTGATGAACAAGATGCGATGCGTCGGGATCTGGTATTGCGTTTGGCACGTTTTTCTGGCTCAAACCTTAATAACGTCTCAAAAATGAAAATGGGTTTCACTCCTGATCCAATCTATGGGGCACAACTAAGTGTCAATGGAACACACGATACTCCTTATGAAGGTTATTCCAAAGTCAGCTATAAAGAAGAGAGTGGGGTTTATAAAGATGGTACTCCTTTTACACTTCGAGTGCCTACTTATAGTATAGAACAGTTGCAATATGGAACACTCCATAAAGAGACCGTGATATCTCCGCGTATTGCTTTAGCCCTTGTAGGATTGGGTGCTATTGAGAAGATTCCTCAAGAAGCGATTTTAAAACATGAAGATGTTGAAGATCGTGATGGAGATGGTATTTCGGGTAAAGCAAATTGGGTTATCAGCAATCAAAGTGAAGAAAAAGAGCTTGGTCGTTTTACATGGAAGGCGTCATCACCTAGTGTTATTTTTCAAAGTGCGAGTGCGGCAAGTAATGATATGGGATTAACCTCGCCTTATTTTCCTAAAGAGAACTGTAGTGAGCAGCAAACCGAATGTCTTGAAGCTGTAAAAGGTAGACATGAATTTGATCTGCCGCAAGAACGTCTTGAAGCGATTGCTTTTTATCTTAAACACCTCAAAATCCCTCAGCCAAGAGATTTCGAGAGAAAAACAGAGGCGCAATCACTTTTTAATACCCTTACATGTAATCGGTGTCATGTGGAGCGTTACACAACGAGTGATGGTGCTGATATCGCTCCATACTCGGACTTTTTACTTCATGATATGGGCGAGAAACTATCTGATGGCCATCCTGATTTCTTGGCGACAGGAAGTGAGTGGCGTACCCCACCACTTTGGGGTATTGGACTGTATAAATCGGTAAGTGGTGAAGCTAATTACCTGCATGACGGGCGTGCGCGTTCTATTGAAGAGGCCATTCTCTGGCATGGCGGAGAAGCAGAAAATGCAAAGGAGGCCTTCATGGCACTTAAAAAAGAAAAACGTCAACTTTTAGTTGATTACCTAGGAACGATATGATGAAATATATTTTACATGTAATGATTGCAGCACTCTTTTTTATCGGATGTGTGGATGACAACGCTTATGACGGTGAGAGTGGATTAATCAGTGGTGGTACCTCTTCAGGAACAACAGCATGGCTACAGCAGATCAATGATGAAGTGTTGGTTACCAATGCCTCACTTCTGCGAGATCAGGCAACGATGGTAAACAGTGCTATTGTTACATTAACACAAGAACAGAGCCGTAGTAATCTCAATGAAGCGCGACAGTTAGCCACTACGCTTTTTGAAAACTGGAAAGCGCTTGAAGCGATCTATGTGGCGAAAAAACTTGATGATGTTATGATCGATATTCCCGCGCAGATCGATGTTTTTAATATTGGAAACATTGACATTCCTGAACGACTCGATGCGATCTTTTCAGGATCATCCTCACTTTCAGGCCAGCTCTATCAGAGTGCAACACGCTCCATGGGAGCTTTGGAATATACGCTTTTTGGCAATCAGGAGTTTGATGATCTTAATATGACACAACGTCGCGCGGATTCGGCAATGATTATGGCCAATTACCTTCAAGGCCACATTAACACCATTGCCGATTTTTATGAGAATGGTAGTGAATTTGTCGATGCCGGTGAAGATGCGGTTGGGATTATGATCAATCAGCTGATTGACAGTACCTATAAACTCAAAGAGTGGCGTATTGGTGATCCGGCAGGTTATACCGTGAAATACAAAGACGATCCTGATGCCGAGCGTTTGGAGTATTTTCACTCGCTTCGCTCACTTGAGGGTATGCATGCGATATTGAATGCACAGTTAGCAGTGATGCAAAACGGTTTGGGTGAGATTGCAGCGGCAAACAGTGCGGCAAGTGAAGGTGATGCTTTGGTAGTGTTACTTCAAGATGCTATGACGCAGATTGATGCTTTTGATACAGCCATTGAAGATGGTCCATCATCGGCCCAGGTCCGTGAACTTTACAATAGTGTAGCCACCATTCAGACCTCGTACACAGCACTGATCAATGCCCTTAATTTCCAACAAGATATTATAGAAGCGGATGGAGATTAGACAATGGACTTTATTGCAATAGAGTACTTTTTTAATGCACATCAGCGTCTGTTTTGGCTCTATATTTTGGCTTCGTTTCTGATTGCATTTGGCTATATCCTCTATAAAAGAGAGCCTCTAAGTCGATACTTTAATGCACAGATATGGTGGCATGATTCCGCTAAGACGGACTATATCTACTTTGTAGTGGTGACCATCATAAAAGCAGCAGTTATCGTACCTCTGGTGCTCAGTTCAAAAGAGGTAGCACTTTTTACCGCCGTGACGCTTCAAGAGTTTTTGGGTTACTTCAGCCCACTAGATTGGAGTCGTGAAGCCATCATGGTGACGTTTTCACTCACACTTTTTATCGTCAGTGATTTGACACGTTATTGGTTGCATCGTTTGATGCACACGATACCATTTTTATGGCGTTTTCATCGCGTTCATCATAGTGCTGAAGTTCTCAATCCCTTAACATTCTATCGGGTGCATCCTGTAGAAAACTTTCTCTTTGGTCTTCGCTATGCCTTGAGTGCGGGAGTGGTTACGGGTCTCTTTATCTACGTGTTTGGCGCTCGTATCGGTTTGGTTGAAATTGTAGGTGTGAATCTCTTTGTTTTTATCTTTGCGATGATGGGCTCAAATCTACGACATTCACACATTCCACTACGTTTCCCAAAGCTAATGGAACAGTGGCTTATCTCACCGTACATGCATCAGGTACATCACTCAAAAGAGGGTACGAATCACAATTTTGGAGGCGCTTTAGCGATCTGGGATCGTCTCTTTAAAAGCTTACATGTAAGCGAAGTCAAAACACTGGATTTTGGCATTAATATCAAGCATAACAGTGCTTGGGAACTCTTAAGTGAACCATTAAAAATTAAAAAAGGAAACATGATATGAAAAAAATTCTATTATCTTTAAGTTGTGCAGCTTCGTTTGCACTTGCTACGAGCAATGAAGAGCTACAACTACAGATCAATCAACTCAAAGAGCAGATGTCACAGATGCAAACTGATAATGAGGAACAGAGTGAAGTGTTAATCGAAGAGGTTGGAAGTCTTAAAGATGCAATTTTTTCTCCAGTAGACGAGTATGAGAGTGTCAGTTCCATGGGTCAGGCTGCATCAAAAGTCTATCATGCTAAAAATGCTGTCTCTATTGGTGGGTATGGTGAGTACAAGTATAAAAAATATACGGACTTTAAAAATTACGCAAGTGATACGGCAAATGAGACGCGTAATAAGAGTGAATTTAACATCGTTCGTTTTGTACCGTATATCGGGTTTAAGTTTAATGACTGGATTGTCATGAATACTGAGATCGAGTTTGAAGATGGAGGATCACGTTCTGATGATAGCAAAAACTATAAATATGCCATTGTTGAGTTTAGTTATTTAGACTTTATGTTTGACCCTGCATATGCATTGCGAATTGGACATATTTTAGTGCCTATGGGGATTACAAATCTAAATCATGAACCCGTAGCGTATCTTACGACAGAACGTCCTCTGGTTGAGACTTTTATTATCCCTTCAACATGGCATACCAATGGTGCTTTGATGCATGGAAAAATTGATAATTTTGAATATTATGGTGGTGTTGTGACCTCTCCTGATGCTGGTAAGTTTGTTGAAGGACGCTTCATTCAGCAAGGCCGCTTAGGGGCACGACAATTTACAGATGATCTCTCTTTTGTGGCGCGGGGACAGTATGCCTTAGGTGATGGGATTGACTTTGGTGGCTCTGTACTATATGGTGAAAGTAGTATCTTAGAAGAGGATCGACCGGGTGTCAGTACCGGCAACAGTGGAGATGCAAAATTGACTATCACTATGGCTGAGATGCATGCAACGTATCGTAATCATGGGTTTGATATTAAAGCGTTAGCTGCTTATGGCGGATTAGGTGGTGATGTTGATGAGCTTGAAAATATTAGTGAAGCGGTCAATGGACAGTACCTTACCTTAGCGTATGACATCTTACATACCATGAGTACAACACAGCAACTTTTTGCAGTAGCAGATTTTGAACGTCTCGATATGGATGCATCAGGGGACACAGAATATAGTGATAATAATCGCTTTAATGAATACAGTCTGGGAGTAGCATATTTCCCCGATCCTAAAGTGGTTGTTAAAGCGGACTATGCAGTAAAAAACTACGCTGCTGATGCAAAACTTGCTGACGAGAGTTACTTTACGATGCAACTCGGATTTATATTTTAGGAGTATGAAATGAAGCTATTAACCTTAACATCACTCTCATTGGCACTATTATTTAGTGGTTGTGGAAGCGGAAGCAGTGGATCGGAAAGTACAAGTGTGACAAAAGCAGACTTAGGAAAACGTCTTTTTTTTGATGCTAATCTTTCTCTGAATAAAAGCATGTCATGTTCGACGTGTCATAATCCTGATACAGCATTTATTGATGCTCGTTTTCAAGAACCATCGCATGGGAATCCTGTTGATGGGGCCTTGTCACTGGGTGATGATGGTCTCTCTTTAGGTGGTCGGAATGCTCCGAGTGTAGCATATGCGATGTTTAGTCCTACTTTTGGACAAAATAGTGACGGTGACTATGTTGGAGGACAGTTTCATGATGGACGCTCGCAAGATCTTAAAGCTCAGGCTAAAGGCCCGTTTTTAGATGCGGCTGAGATGATGATGCCAGACGATGCCAGTGTCATAGAACGTGTCAAAGAGAATCCGCAGTATGTTGCAGATATTACAGCGCTTTATGGAGATATTTTAGATGATGTGAATGCGTCGTATCATGCGATTACCGAAGCGATTGCTACGTTTGAAAAAGATGAAGAGACCTTTGCGACCTTTGATTCAAAATATGATAAATATCTCAAAAAAGAGTATTCGATGAGTATTCAAGAGGAGTTGGGGTACAGTCTCTTTTTCTCTAATAACAATACCAATTGCGCTACCTGTCATACTCTTAATTCAGAGTCTGAAGCTAGTGAGCGTGAACTCTTTAGCAATTATGAATATGAAAACATTGGTACCCCGCCAAATATGGCAAACTTTATAGCAAAAGGTATAGCGTATAGTCCTGATCTGGGTCTGGGCGGTCGTGATGATATCAATGACTCGGCACACTATGGAAAATATAAAGTACCAACACTTCGTAATGTTGCTGTAACAGGACCGTATATGACAAATGGAGTTTTTAAAAACCTTCGTACCGTCATCGAGTTTTATGATCATCTAGCGGGAAATAGTGATCACCCTATAAATCCAGAAACAGGAGAGGCGTGGGAAGAGCCTAAGGTGCCTGAAACTGTTAATCATGAAGTACTTCAAGATACCAAAGCCTTAACGGATGACAAAATTGATGCTATTGTGGCATTTTTAAAACTGTTGACTGATGAACGTTATGAGCATCTGATAGCTGAGGACTAAGATGCTATATATCAACCTGAAAGAACGTAAGCGCCTCAGTGTATTTCGTGAGTGTCTCTACCGATATCTCAAAGATCATGAACTGCGTTATTCGGATCAAAGAGAACGGGTTTTAAAGATGCTGTATGCTCAAAAGTATCCGCTTGCTGTCGATAAATTGTTGCGACTTTTGAATGAAAATCAATCTAAGGCAGCGAGTTATCCCACTGTGGTACGTCATATTAACTTTTTTAACGACCTTGGTTGGTTAAAAGTGGTAGATAAGAGACATAAAGAGTATCTATTAATAAAAACACCTCCAAAATATAAGGAAGAACATGAAAAAATTGATGAGTATGATCCTCTTTAGCCTTCCTTTGATGGCATCGGTATTGATCACACCGAAAGATGCATTGAAGGCTACTTTTGGTGAGAGCGTCAAGGTTAAGAAAAAACCACTTTTAATTAAGACCTCACAAGCAGTGAGTATACAAAAAAAAGCGAAAGCAAAACTCGAAAGTAAAATTGTTCGTCTCTATGTTGCAAAGCAAAAGGATATTGTCGCTTATGGTGTCCTACTCAATCGCAATGTCCGAACGAAAAAAACGGCGGTGCTCTATATGATCACTCCAGATGGCCAACTTAAAGCGGCAGAGATCGTAGCATTTAAAGAGCCTATAGAATATCTTCCCACTGAAACCTGGATGGATCAGTTTCGTGATGTGAATGACTCTAAATCACTAAGAATGGGTGCTGGCGTAAGTGTGATCACGGGTGCTACCATGAGTGCACGCACCATTAGTGATGGGGCGCGTCTTGCCATGGCAATTTTTGAAGAAGCCATTAAAAAATGAAATTTACTTTAGTCAAAGACCTGAAGAGCGATACTCTAATGCGCCCACTTTTAACGGGTTTATTAGTGTTTATTATGCTTTTTTTACTTAGTGATCTCTTACAAAAAAAACATGATATTGGTTTACATGTAAGTACAGTAAACGCAACACTATATGGAAATGAAGAGGAGTTTATTGATTCGATATCACTAGAAGTTCTTTTAGAAATAGTACATAGGGATCTTTTCTTTATGATGATGACACTGTTAAGTCTATCAGCAGTTTTTGGTAGAGTTGCTCCTTCAACTACTCTGACACACCGGACATTACATCTTCTTAATATTTCTGCACTTTTATCCATAGTTTTTTTATTTACAGCTTTTTATGGTGGTAGTTTTTTTGTACTGATGTGGCTTTTAACAATGTGGTTATGGCATCTATTGGCCTTTGGTATTAGTATGTATTCTATAGTAAGGTTATGGCGTTGAAGTATCGTTCTTATCGTATTGCAATCGCTTACTTTAGTCTTTTTTCAATAGCCTTAGTCATGAGTGGTTTAGCCATGTTTATACTTAAAACAGGATTCTCTTTTAATGGAGTAAGTGAGTATTATCTAGGTAAAAGTGTTGAGGGCTTGTTAGAACTGTCGCATCCGCATTTTGGAGCTATGGGACTTTTTATAATGGTCTTAGGACACTTCTTTGTATTTACGGCCTTACGTAATCGTGTTAGCAAAGGATTTTTAGCGCTCTTTGTGTTAGCACTTCTTGCTTTGGGCACCCCTTTTTTAATTCTAAAGGGTTTTGCGTGGATGAGTATTGTAAAGATATTTTCTGTAACTTCATTTGTACTACTAAGTGTCTATTTTAGTATTAAATTATTAGGACATAGTAGATGATGCGCTTGGACTGCCGTACGTTACATGTAAGTAACGTACCTTCATAGAGGCAGTATATGCAATTAAATTTAAAAGAGAACTTATGAGTTGAACATCTTTATTCAGAGATGTTTGACATCGATTCGATGCTAAATAATTATACATTTACCTCCTTACTTTAATAGATTGAATACTTAACTGGCCAAGGTTGTTAGCCTACGATACCAATGACTATTCTTTTCTCTTTCATTCGGTTCTTCTTTGAGTGAAAAATCAATACGGTCTCCCGATAAAAATACATGGTAAATTGCTTCTTGAGGAACACCATACTTTTTATTGAGATAGTTGCGAAGGTCACGAGACATTGAAAAAAGACTAAAGTCAGGTTCACCATCTACGTCTAAAGAAAAACTCATAATTTCTCTTTTAAAACAGTTTCAATAATATCTCTAGTAACACGATTATCGATCTCTTTATGACGCATACTTAGAGCACGGAGTATGGAGCATTTCATTTTCATAGTGGGTTTAAAACCTGAGCTATCGATCATTGTATCGATCTCATTTCGTAACTGACTGATTGACATTTTCTATCCTTATTGATAATTGATATCATTATTGTAGGAAAAAAATGCTTAAGTGTATATTATAATGATAATCATTATTGTTTTATATGTAGAGCTTTTTCATCAGTAGCAAGCAACATGTTGAGATATTCAAGATTATTGCAGTAGTTTTCCTGCTAAAGTGCCGCTCGAAAAGCTCCACTGCAAATTATAGCCACCACATGGGCCATCAAGGTTCATCACCTCACCACAAAAATAGAGCCCATTGATCAGTCTGCTCTGCATGCTCTCAGGGCGAATCTCTTTGAGTGAGACACCTCCTCGGGTAATCATCGCCATTTTAAAGCCATCATGTCCCGTGATGGTGAGTGGTGTCCAGGCTAATGTTTTAATGAGTTTATCACGTGATGGCCCATCAATTTTATTGAAACCTAGAGCGGGGTCGATAGCACAGAGTTTACAGAGTTCATGGCTTAAACTCTCAGGCAGCAGTGTCTTTATAAGTTCGAGGATAGAGCGATGAGGGTCTTTGTGCAGAGCATCTTTTAGATGATTTCTAATCTGCTCTTCATTCATACCTTTAGTAAGGTTGATAAGCAGGGGGACTTCATGATACTTTTTAAGTAGGGGTGTGACCTCTCTAGCAAAGTCTAAAACGACAGGACCACGAATGCCTCTGGAGGTAAAGATCAGGTCTCCCTTGGCACGTAGCTTTTTAGCTTTTGGCAGATCAACACGGAGTTCAACTTTTGGTATGGTGTCAGCGCGGCAGTTTTGAACCCAAGTCTCTTTAGTCAGTAGCGGCATCATAGCAGGGGAGAGGTCTGTGACCTTATGACCTACTAAACGTGCAAGCTCATAGCCATCACCTTCAGCTCCAAGTTGAGGATAACCCATACCTCCTGTGGCAATGATGACGTGTGATGCGTGATACGTCTCTGTCTGCGTTAATACTCCCGTAGCTCTACCTTCAGCATGTAAGAGTTCAGTGACACGTGCATTGCATCGTATCTTTACATGTAAACGCTCCATCTCACTCTCAAGTGCTGTTAAAATGGTATTGGCACTGTGGGTGATTGGAAACACCCGGTAGCCATCAGGCGCGTGAGTTTCAACGCCAATGTCTGCGAAAAACGCAATGAGTCTTTTATGATCAAAGGCATGAAGTGCCTGAGTCATAAAACGTCCTTCACGTCCAAAACGTGCCATGAACTCTTCAGCGGAGAGGGTATTGGTAAGGTTGCAGCGTCCCCCTCCCGTGGCTTTGAGTTTGGCTCCGAGTTTAGGAAGTTTTTCTAAGAGAAGCACCTCTTTAGAATCTCTTGCAGCCGTGATAGCAGCGATCATGCCTGCGGCACCGGAACCCACGACTATCAGATGATAAATCTTAGGTATCGGCAAGTGTCTTCTCTAATTGAGGGTATTGTTTTAATAGCTCTTGCATTAAGGCGATATCAAAAGAGTCAACAGCCTTAAAGATCTGTGAAGCATAACGATCGAGTGGAGCAATATCATATTTTAGAGCGAGGTCTCGAATTTTAGAAGCAAACTCTTTGATCTCACTGATGTTATTGTTAGCACTGACACGTTCATGAAGAGGTGTAACGTCATGTGATAGGATATCAAGAATTGTAGAAATATTTTGAGTTGCTTTGGATGAGAGTTCAATATCATGATCTTCATCTCTCTTTTTTGTAATCGTATCATATTTTAAAAAGCGACTGATCTCGTTAAAAAGATCGTTTCGTAATACCGGTTTTCTGAGATAGCCATCAAAGTTATCTCTCTTGAGTTCTTCAAATTCACTATTCATTACTGAAGCTGTTAATGCAATAATAGGTATCTCTTTATGGTGTTGTTTAATGATACGTGCCGCTTCATAACCATCTATAACAGGCATACGGATATCCATGATGATAAGATCAAATGTCTCGCTATTGACCTTGTCAACCGCGATCTGGCCATTTTCGGCACTCTGTATCTCTATATCACTCTGATCGAAGTTTTTAATAATAAGATCTCTATTATCTTTAATATCATCTACTACAAGGATTTTTGCAGGTTTAAAGATGATACGTTTTGCATCAAAAGCAAGTTTGTTATCTGTGTGTCGTTGGGTAAGTATGGATGAGATATCAATACCTTGAATTTCTACTTTGAATGTTGTTCCTTGGTTTTGAACACTTTCAACACTGATTCTTCCATGCATCATCTCAGCAAGACGTGTGGAGATGGAGAGACCAAGCCCTGTTCCACCAAATTGGCGATTATCTTGACCTTCACGCTGTTCAAAAACTTCAAATATTTTTTGAAGTTGATCTTGTGGAATACCGACACCCGTATCTTGTACCGTGATAGCGAGATCAAGTTTACTGTGATGTTCATCAACATTGAGGGCTCTAAGTTGGAGTTTGACAAAACCGTGTTGGGTGAATTTGACGGCATTTCCAATAAGGTTAAAAAGAATCTGACGTAATCTAATATCATCAAGAAACAGACTCTGAGGAATACTCTCTTCGACATCAATAACAAGGTCAAGGCCTTTATTTCTCATACTCATGGAGAAGATCGAACCGATCTCTTCAAAGAGATTATGCACATTGGTAGGACGTTTTTGCAACTGCATCTTCCCTGCTTCAATTTTGGAGAGGTCTAAGATGTCATTTATCAAGGTGAGCAAGGTGTTTCCTGCCGATTGAATCGTTTTGACATATGACTGCAGACGTGGTTCGCTGAGCTGTTCATTAAGGAGCTCTGTAAATCCGATGATGGCATTCATCGGCGTACGGATCTCATGGCTCATATTGGCTAAAAACTCTGATTTGGAACGGTTGGCCGCTTCAGCACTCTCTTTGGCATCAGTTAAGGCTTGCTCCATCTCAAGACGCTGTGACATATCTATGGCGATACTTAAAAGTGCGTTTTGTGAATCATAGACAATGGGGATGACGGAGAGCATAACACTGATATGGGTGTTATCTTGACGTTTAAAGTTAAGAATTTTTTGGTTGACACGACCCTCTTTGTGTAGGGTCTCTAGGATCATATCACGATCAGACCTATCGGCATAAAAGTCTAAAATATTATATTGAGCTAAATCTTTCTTCTCTATTTGATAGTCTTGAAAGGCTTGAGGGTTGGCTCGTAGAATATTTCCCTCATGGTTTGTCACAATAATATGAAGAGGAATATTGTCAATGAGAAGTTCCGTTTGACGTTGGGATGACTGAAGCGAGTTTTCTAAAAATTTCTGTTCAGAGATATCGATGTGTATTCCGTTCATTCGTAGTGAGGTACCCTCTTCATCACGTTCGTAGACCTGTCCGACATCTAAAATCCATACCCATTCACCTGCTGCATTTTGCATACGATACTCAATACGGTACAGCTCTGTCTTACCATCAAAATGACGTTGCATCTCTTCTGAGAAGCGAATGAAGTCATTAGGATGAATCAATTTGTTCCAGAGGTAAAAGCCTTCTTGTAGCTTTTTAAAAATATAAGAATCACTATCGGTATTAGAGAGTGATATGAGATCATCAAGTTTGTAACCAAGCATGGAAGACCAGACATCATTAACATAGAGTTCTCCAGATTTTGGATGCAGATCCCAAAGTCCCATATTGGCAGCTTTTGAGGTCATTACCATTTTGTCTTGATTGATCTGAAGTCTGTTTTGCAACTCTTTTTGTTGACTAATATCATGCCAAATAACATAAACAGCGGTGTCGCCTTCATAAGAGATTTTAGTCAGCGTAACATCAACCCAGAACTCTTTATCGTTAATGTCTTTGTGTACCCATTCAAAGCGCTTATCTCCCTGCTTTAGACACTGCTGTATCATCTGCTGGGCTTTTTCATCTGAAGCTTGACCATCAGGTTGCAGCAGTGGTGACCAATGATCCGGAGTAGACCTAAGAAGCTGCTCTTTATCTTTGAGACCAAGCATGGTGAGTGCGGCTGTGTTACATGTAATAAAAATACCATTTTGTAGAATTAGATTACCATTTGAGACTTTTTCAAAGAGGACTTTAAAGTTCTCCTTCTCTACATGTAAAGCTTCCTCTATACGTTTTCTCGCTTTGATCTCATGTGCCATTTTACGGTTCCAAAAAGCAAACAGTAAAAAAATAAAAAGAATTAAAAGTGCGTATTTCCATAAGAATGAGAAATCTTTAGCTGCTTTAACTTCTACATGTAACCATTTATTATTAATATCTAAATGCTCTTTTTCACTAATATTAGCCAGAGCTTTGTTGATAATATTTAAAAGCACACTGTCTTTTTTATGCAGGAGTATTTTATGATGAAATTTAAAATCAATTTTTCCTGCAATATGGAGTTTATTTGAATAATAGATACCGACATAATGCATAGCAACGGCTAAATGGCCTAAAAAAGCGTATGCTTTTCCACTGTCGACAAGCTCTAAGGCTTCAAAAACATCTTTAGTCTCTATGATCTTGATATTGGGTCTGTTCTCAACGAGGTAGTTATAGCTTGTCCACTGTTTTGGTATGGCAATCGCTTTATCACTGTTTTCAAATTCATCCAGACTGTCAATAAACGCTTCTTCATTCCTAGTGACAAGTACAAAAGGAAATTTTACAAAGGTGTCTGATGTGAGACCTAAACTCGATTCATAAGCATTATCACCAATACCGGGAACCATATCGATTTTACCTTCTTTAAAATTTTCTAAAACATTGGGCCAGGATGTAGAAGGTTTATAGCTAAAGGTAATTCCAGTTTGAGCAGTAATAAGTTTGAGGTAATCATTTAACATACCAACCATGGTATTGTCTTGAATGATAGAGAGTGGTTTCCAGTTGACTTCACTGTAAGTGACAACAGGATTTTCTTGTATCCATTTTTTCTCTTCTGCGGTGAGTTTTAGCAAATTTTCTTCAGCACTTAATAGTACCGTAGAGGCGCTCTTATCTTTACTGATATCAAACCATTTTTTAATAATCTTTTCACGTTCAGCTCGGCTAATGCTTTCTAGTGTCTTCTCTAGTATCGTAAAAAGAAGAGGGTTATTCTTGTCTATGGCGATAGAGACTTCTGTCTGCATATCTGGAATTTTATTGACAATCTTTAGATTGGAGAGGAATCTCTCTTTCATAATATACGTTGCGACGGCTATATTTCCTATAAAAGCATCTGCATGTGAAAAAGAGACAGCTTCAAGAGAAGCATGATTAGAAGTTGTCAGGTGAAGCTTGATTTCAGGATAGTAGCGTGTTAGCCATTCATGCAGATACGAATCTTTATTGATTGCGACCGTTTTGTCTTTGAGATCATCAATACTATGGAGCGTGTTATTCTTATTTTGTACTATAAGTGCTAAAGGCATACTCACATAAGGTGTTGTGAAGTTTAAAAACTTTTTTCTCTCATCGGTTTCAACAGCACAGCTCAGGCCATCAAGTTTGCCTGCTTTCATATCCTCCATGACTTTAGACCAGACATCAGTTTTAACATCAAAGACTAAGCCACTTTTTTGACTGATTAGGCTTAGAAAATCAGCAGATATACCACTATGATGCCCCTTTTTATCAGCAAAGTCATAAGGAGGCCAACTGTAATCAGCTCCTAGTGTGACCTTGGGGTTCTCTTGTATCCACTTTTTCTCTTCAGGAGTAAAAGTCAGTGAAGAGAGATTTGAGGCATAAAAAAAGAGCAGAAAAACAAAAAGAGATCTATAAATCTGAAATGGTGATAAATTCATCAATATTAGCTTTAAAGATTTCTACAAGATAGGGATCAAAATGAGTACCGCTATTATTGATAATATATTGGATTGCATCATCCACGCTCCAAGCATCTTTATAGACACGTTTATGGGTCAATGCATCAAAGACATCTGCTAAAGCCACAATACGCCCGTAAAGATGTATCTGTTCGTGTTTGAGTCCACGGGGATAACCGCTGCCGTCCCATTTCTCATGATGCTCATAAGCGATAATATCAGCCGCCTTCATGATACTGCGACACGATGTCTGTAGAAACTCATGTGCTTTCGTGGTATGCATCTTCATGATCTGAAACTCGCTATGAGTAAGTTTTCCCTCTTTATGCAAAATGTTTTCAGGAATTGCAATTTTTCCGATATCGTGCATGGGTGAAGCGTGATAGAGAATATTGGCATCCTCTTCACTGATGCTTTTATGGTAGTGTCCTAAAAGTCTTGAGTATTCCGCAACGCGTTTGATATGCTTACCTGTCTCATCTGAAGTGGATTCCATAAGCTCGGTTAAGACAAAGATCATCTCTTTTTGATTCTCTTCGAGTTCACTTAAAAGGCGCTTTTCCTCTTTTTGCATCTTTGTCTGCAGAGAGATGTTGTGATGTTTTAGTAAGGCTTTAGTTCGGTAAAGTTCAAGGTGTGTTTTAACCCGTGCAAGCAGTTCATTAGCATGAAAAGGTTTAATGATATAGTCCACACCTCCTACTTCAAAACCTTTTGCCATAGCATCTACATCGGATTTAGCAGTCAGGAAAATAACAGGAATATCTTTTAATTCTTCTTCTTTTTTCATCCGACGACACACTTCATATCCATCAATACCTGGCATCATAATATCAAGCAGAATGAGATCGAAACGGTTCTCTTTTATAAGATCAAGTGCTCCTTCTCCCGTAGTTGCAAAAGAGAAATCGTAATTCTCTTCTTTTAATATGTTCATAGCAACTTGAATATTATCAGTGACATCATCTACAATTAAAATCTGATACTTAAAGTTCATGCTTTTTTTTCCTAATACTTTTGTAGAAATATTGTATCATATTCAGTTATAAATATTATGCAATGTGATAAAAATAGAAGTTGTTTAATATTTATACAAAAATACGAATATATATTGCTATAAAAGAATACAATATGATTATGATTATTCAAAAGCAAATTAGCGATACTATCATCTATACAGATCTTGATGGAACACTGCTCGATCACAATACTTACAGCTTTGAACCTGCTCTTGAGATGTTGCGATGGTTTAAAAATGCACATATTCCTCTTATTATAGTAACAAGCAAAACCAAAGATGAAGTCTTAGGCCTTCAAAAATTACTTCATATTAACTACCCTTTTATTGTTGAAAATGGAGCGGGAATCATCACTCCTGGTGCTGATGAATATGCGACCATTAGTATGGGTTTTGAGTATGAAAAAGTTCGCTCTTGTTTTGAAAACTATGCTAAGCGTATTTCGATGCGAGGTTTTTATGATATGAGTGTTGAAGAGGTTGCTAAACATACCAGTTTACCTATAGACCAAGCTCCCCATGCAAAAGCACGCCTCTTTACAGAACCTTTTATTCTTGAAAATTCAGATGATTTTGCTACACTTAAATCGATGGCAGAGGATGATGGACTCCAAGTGATTAAGGGAGGACGTTTTTATCACCTGATCACAAAAGGTCAAGACAAGGCCAGGGCAATACAAGCGCTTACGCAACGCTATGAAGAGCTTTACAACAAAAGCTTTAAAACAGTTGCTTTAGGCGATAGTTTTAATGATCTTACGATGCTTCAAAGTGTTGATACCCCTGTTTTGATCCCTCATCCTGATGGCAGTTACATGCCCTGTGATATCCCCAAATTAGTCAAAGCCCCTTTTCCTGGTCCTAAAGGCTGGAATAGTGCCTTAAAAAAGATATTTGATGTCAAATAAAACACTCCTTCATACAACTTTTAATACCCTTATAGAAGATATCACGCCACAAAAACTGATTGCACAACAGTGTTACTTAGACAATGACACCTTGCATATCCAAGAGACTGCGTATGATTTGAAAGCGTATAAAAATATCTATCTCTTTGGATCAGGCAAAGCAGTTGTTCCTATGGCTGAGGCAGTTCACGAACTCTTGAAAGATCGTATCCATTCGACTTTGATTGTGGGAGCTTATGAGAGTGATATTAAGTTAGATGAATGCAATTACATCCAAAGCACCCATCCTCTCCCCTCGCAAAATAGTCTTATCGCGGCAACAGCGCTGCAAAATGCAATGCTTACATGTAAAGAAGATGATCTTTTCATCTATCTGCTTTCAGGTGGAAACTCTGCCTTAGTAGAACTTCCAGAAATAGGTATCTCGCTTGAAGAGTTTCAAGAAGCGACATCACTCATGTTACGAGGTGGTATGCCCATTGAAGCGATTAACTGTGTTAGAAAGCACATCTCTGCCGTAAAAGGTGGAAAATTAGCGGCCTTGAGCAAAGCGCAAGGTCTTGTTCTTGTACTCTCGGATGTGATAGCCGATGATCTTCATGCTATTGGATCAGCACCGCTTTATTTTGATAGTACGACATTTCGAGAAGCCTTATCACAGTTAAAGACCTACGGTTTGCTTGAGAAGATGCCTCAAAGCATACAGAGTTTTTTAGGTGAAGGTCATGAAGGTAAGCATCCTGAAACCCCTAAAGAAGCCTCTAAAAATATTTCTCATCACATTTTAGGTTCCAATACCATTGTCCTTGAAAAGGCGGATGCCTTATTAAAAAAAGAGGGTATTGAGACGACGCTTATCAAAGAGCCACTTGAAGGCTATGCCAGTGATCTTGCAAAATCGTTTTTAGATTTGATTACCTCACATCAAGCTCAGAAACACTGTTACCTTTTTGGCGGTGAAGCTACGGTCAAGGTGAGTGGTGAAGGAAAAGGCGGACGGAATCAGCATCTATGCCTCAGCCTTTTAAATCTACTTGATGGTGAGTGTGATGTCACGTTTTTAAGCGCGGCAACGGATGGTGTTGATGGTAACTCCAAAGCGGCGGGAGCTCTTATTGATCTTCACAGTCGTGTGAATGCACTCGCACACCGTATTGATCCACAACACTATCTTGAAACCTTTGATTCCAATACCTTTTTTTCTAAAACCGGTGAACTGTTGATTACCGGACCAACACATAACAATCTTCTTGATATCGTGATGATATTGATTGAACCTCAAACAGACTAAGGAGAACAAATGGCAGATTTTTTTCAAAACGGGGTTGTGGCAACCCTACAAAAATTGGGCGATCGTACCTTAGAAAGTATCGAATCGGAGTTAGAAACCTATGCAAAACGTCATCAGATGGTCTTGTTGCTTCCAGCGCTGTACTCTGAGTTTGAGACACCTGCAATGCAGAAGATCATTGAAGAGCTGAAGCATGTTAAATACCTTTATAAAATTATCTTAGGACTTGATCAAGCGACTAAAGAGCAGTTTGAAGAGGTGAAAAGTTTAATGTCTGTGCTCCCCTGTCAAGTCGATGTATTGTGGAATGATGGTCCAAGAATACAAGAGTTGTACGCAGAATTAACACGTGAAGGCTTCCCAGGTTTAGACACTCCGGGTAAAGGAAGAAATGTCTGGACTATGTTAGGTTATGGTTTAACGGATCAAGAAGCTTACGCCTTTGCCTTGCATGATTGTGATATCGTCAATTATTCACGCGAAATTCCAGCACGACTCTTTTTTCCTATTATCCATCCCGCTCTGGATTTTGAGTTTAACAAAGGTTTTTATTCACGTGTGACACATAAACTTCATGGACGTGTGACACGACTCTTTTACTCTCCGCTGGTGCACTCTTTGGGAAAAGTCTTTGGAGGAAGTCGTTATATCGACTATATGGAGAGTTTTCGCTATGCGCTCTCAGGTGAATTCGCTTTTATCCGTTCCCTTGGCCGTGGCATTGCTATTTCACCAACATGGGGGCTTGAAGTTTCAACCTTGAGTGAAGTGTATAAAAACACGTCGAATCGCCGTATCTGTCAGACTGAGATTATGGAGACTTATGAGCATAAACATCAAGAACTTGGTTCTCAAAGCTCTGGTGGTGGTGTTTATAAGATGGCCAATGATATTGCCAAAACACTGTTTCGGGTGATGGCTCAAGAGGGTGTCATCTTTTCTGAAGCAGGATTTAAAACACTTGAAGCGACCTATTATCAGGAGTCACGTTTTGAAACGTCAAAATATAACGCCTTGAGTAAGCTTAACGGATTGGATTATAACCGTGAACAAGAGATTGTTGCTATTACTGCCTTTCAAGAGGCTATTAAAGAGGCCGCCGCAGAATATTATGAAGATCCTATGGGAGTACCTTCGCTTTCACCGTGGATAACAGTACGTTCTGTCCTGCCAGAGTTCTCAGATAAATTTGCAGCCTATGTGAAAGAGGATAACAGATAATGCATATTTCTGATCCTAAGCACACCATTAACAAGAGGTTACATAAGCTCTATCCTCCTGAAGTTTCTGAGCGGGCAGTCAGCTCTATTATCGATCTGATCTTTAAATACAAGCAGCGCATCGAATCTACACCGTACCATTTGAGTGAAAAAGATGTAATTCTTATCACCTATGGTGATCAGGTGAACCGTGATCATGAACCCTCGCTCCAGACCTTGGGCGAGTTTATGGATAACCATCTTAGCGGTGTGATTAACTCTATTCATATCCTGCCTTTTTATCCCTCTTCATCCGATAGTGGATTTTCTGTGGTAAATTATAATCGTGTAGATCCGCATATGGGCTCATGGCGTGAGATTGATGCTATTAGTTTTAAATACCGCTTAATGGTTGATGGTGTGATTAATCATGTCTCTCAGTTCTCAGATTGGTTCAAGGCCTATTTGGCAGGTGATAAATACTTTAAAGATTTTTTTGTTGAGCTTGATCCCGCTACTGATCTTAGTGATGTCGTGCGCCCTCGTGCCTCACCACTTCTGAGCGAGTTTGTAGATAGTGAGGGTAAACTTCGTAATGTATGGACCACTTTTAGTAAAGATCAGGTGGATCTGAATTATAAAAATCATAGAGTCTTGCGTAATGTTCTCGATGCGCTTTTTTATTATATTGAGAAGGGTGCTACGCTTATTCGTCTTGACGCTATCGCTTTTGTCTGGAAAGAGGTGGGAACAGAATGTGTACACTTGCCACAAACGCATGAACTGATACAGTTAATGCGTGAGGTCTTGCATGAAGTAGCACCTGAAGTCATCATCATTACAGAGACCAATGTACCGCATCATGAAAATGTCTCTTACTTTGGAAGTGGAGATGATGAAGCGCAGATGGTCTATAACTTCGCATTGCCACCGCTTTTAGTGCATTCGATCTTGCATGGTGATACATCAAGGCTGATATCATGGGCTCAGACCCTTCATCTGCCTAGTGATAGGGTCTGCTTTTTTAATTTTACCGCCAGTCATGATGGTGTGGGTCTACGACCGGTAAATGGCGTTTTAAGTGATGAAGAGATCAACTCTATTGTTGATCATGTGAAAGATCATGGCGGTCTTGTGTCGTATCGAAGTGAGAGTGATGGTTCGCAAACCCCTTATGAACTCAACTGTAGTTATATCGATGCCTTGACACATCCTGATGAGAGTGATCAGGTACGTCTTAAGCGTATGTTGCTTTCTCAAGGAACCGTTCTTGTGATGCCAGGTGTCCCGGGAATTTACTTTCACTCGCTTGTAGGGTCACAAAATTATAAAGATGGCGTAAAACATACCGGAATCAATCGCTCCATTAACCGTGAAAAGTACAATATCGATTGGTTAGAGAATGAACTCTCTACCCAAGGGACTTTAGCAAAAAGCATGTTAGACAGCTACAAACGTCTGATCTCTATTCGAACAAACGAAGCGGCTTTTAATCCCTTTGGAAGTTTTAAGTTCTTTGATCTTGATTCACGACTTTTTGTAATTCAGCAAGGCTGTATCAACTGTGAAGAGTTTGTCTTGTCCATTCATAACTTCTCAGATGAGACGCTTACATGTAAGATTCCTGATGAGATTACAGCATCTTTAAGTGACCTGCTTTCACCTTATGAAGTGGGTGGAGACCGAATTGTAACGTTAGAGCCCTATCAGATGATGTGGCTTAAAGGCTACAATTGATACTATACAAAATTAAAAAATAGGAGATATAAAATGATTAAAAGATGTCTATTCCCAGCTGCAGGATACGGAACACGGTTTTTACCGGCAACAAAAGCGATGCCTAAAGAGATGTTACCAATTTTAACGAAGCCATTGATTCAATATGGTGTAGAAGAAGCAATGGAAGCAGGTTGTGATGTCATGGCTGTGATTACCGGACGTGGTAAGCGTTCTATTACTGACCATTTTGATATCTCCTATGAGCTTGAGCATCAGATCAAGGGCTCTTCGAAAGAGACACTATTGGACAATATCCGTAATGTCATTGATACATGTACTTTCACCTATACCCGTCAAAATGAGATGAAAGGTTTAGGAGATGCTATCTATAAAGGAAAAGTTCTTGTTGGAGAACAAGACCCTTTTGCTGTTATTCTTGCAGATGATCTCTGTGTCAATCCTGATGGTGATGGTATTTTAGCTCAGATGACAAAGCTTTATGAAAAGTATAAGTGCTGTATCGTAGCTACAATGGAAGTGCCTATGGAAGAGGTGCATAAGTACGGTGTTATTGAAGGTAGTGAGATTGAAGAGGGTGTCTTTATGGTCTCAAATATGGTAGAAAAACCCGACAATGACAAAGCTCCTACAAATCTCGCTGTTATTGGTCGCTATATTTTAACGCCTGATATTTTCAAAGTCATCGAAGGAACAACAGCAGGTAAAAATGGCGAATTGCAGATTACTGATGCCCTCTGCGAACAAGCGAAAAAAGGTATGGTTGTTGCCTATAAGTTTAAAGGTAAACGATTTGACTGTGGTAGTGTTGACGGCTTTGTAGAGGCGACAAACTATTTCTACGATTTAAGCAAATAACTTATAAAGAAGCGTAATGAACGAACATACAAACCTCTGTGATATTGTAATTTTTGGCGGTCATGGAGACTTAGCCTTCAGAAAATTAATGCCAGCACTGTATCATCTCTGTCATGATGGTTATTTTGATGAAGAGACTCGTATTATCACAGTAACGCGTCAAGATATGAGTCGTGATGAGCATATTGAATTGGTAAAGACAAAACTTCAAGAGTTTTTGATTATTGATAAGTTTGATGAAGAGAAGTTTGATAAATTTAAACACAAGCTAGAAGTCGTCAAAGTTGATCTCAGTGATGAAGAGAAATACAGTACGCTTTCAGAGATGCTTGAAGCCTTCCCTGAACGTGAACGCATTAATTATCTCTCAACGTCACCATCATTTTTTGGTGGAATCTGTAAAGCATTAGAGAGATGGAAACTTATTCTTCCAAGCAGTCGTGTTGTCTTAGAGAAACCTATTGGACGTGACTTGAAATCATCTCGTGCCATCAATGTAGAGGTGTTAAAATATTTTCAAGAGTCTCAAATTTACCGTATTGATCACTATCTTGGAAAAGATACGGTACAAAATATTATGGCCTTACGTTTTTCAAACCGCATTTTTATGCCACTGTGGGATTCTAATAATATTGATCATGTTCAGATTACGGTTGCTGAGAGCGTTGGTGTAGAAGGACGTTGGGGTTATTATGATGATTATGGCGCAATGCGTGATATGATTCAAAACCATCTGATGCAACTACTCTGTCTTGTAGCGATGGAACCACCGTGTTCACTTGACGCAGATAGTGTTCGTGATGAGAAGGTTAAAGTACTGCGTTCATTACGTTTAATGACGCCGGCTGATATTCAGCAAAAAACGGTCCGCGCGCAATATACTAAGGGTTCAAGTAATGGCGAAGCGGTGCCGGGATATCGTGAAGGAGCAGGTGTTGAAAACAGTACAACAGAGACCTTCGCAGCGATTCGTGTTGATATTGACAACTGGCGTTGGAAAGATGTTCCTTTTTACATCCGAAGTGGTAAGCGTATGCAAGGACGTAACTCTGAGATTGTGATTCAGTTTAAAGGGGTACCACACTCGATTTTTGCTAACAGAGGCAGTTGTATTGCAAAAAATAAATTGGTTATCTCTTTGCAACCTAAAGAGAGTATTGAGCTAAAACTGATGAACAAAATACCGGGTTTAAGTGAGCAGATGCGTCTGCAGCAAGTTGATCTGGAACTTAATGCACCATTAAATACCGAACGAAAACCAGAAGCGTATGAGCGTCTATTGCTTGATGTTATTCGTTCAAATCCAACGCTCTTTATGCGTCTTGATGAGGTTGAAGCGGCATGGAAATGGGCGGATACCATTTTAGAAGGTTGGCAAGATGATTTTGTGCCAATGAAAACGTATAGCGCGGGTAATGATGGTCCAAGTGCCGCCATTCAATTGATCGCACGTGATGGAAGAAGTTGGCACGATGAGTAGTCGTGTGGGCTTTCATGATTTTGAAAATGCCGATAGACTTACTGATGAACTGAGTCAAAATATAGCTAAAAACCTTCAAGATGCTATTGATAAAAATGGTCGTGCTTCTCTGATTGTCTCTGGCGGTAGTACGCCTAAACCTCTTTTTGAAAAACTCCGAATGATTGATATTGAGTGGGACAAAGTGCATGTTGGTCTCTGTGATGAACGTTGGGTCGATGCCACGCATGATGATAGTAATGAAAAACTCGTTAAAACCCATCTCCTTCAAGATCATGCGAGTAAGGCTAGGTTTATTAGTATGTTTGTTGATGGTTTAAAGACTGAAGACGCAGAGCTTACATGTAAAGAACTTGTTAAAGCGCAATTACTCCCTTTTAGCGCTCTGATTTTAGGCATGGGGGGTGATGCACATACCGCTTCACTCTTTCCAAACAGTGCTAAACTCGAAGCAGGCTTTGATCTTGATAGCGATGCTCTTTGTATTGCAATTGAGCCAGGAACTGCTCCTCATATGCGTATGAGCTTAACAAGAGCAGCCATTTTAAGCGCCGAGAATCTCTACCTTCATTTTGAGGGTGAGAGTAAACGCAGTGTCTATGAAGCGGCGATGAGTGGCGATGATATGTATGCTATGCCCATTCGCTCGATACTACACCAAGATAAAAAAGAGTTAGAGGTATATTACGCATGAATTCAACTATTGAGCAAGTAACCGAGCAGATTCAAGAACGTTCACGTCAAAGCCGTGATATTTATCTAAAGCGTATTGAAGCTGCTAAGACTCATGGTGTTAATCGTCAAAAATTGGGGTGTAGTAACCTAGCTCACGCCATGGCACCGATGCAAGAGGGTGAAAAATCGTCCATATCGGCCATGCAACAGCCTAATATTGCTATCGTTACAGCCTATAATGACATGCTCTCAGCTCATGAGCCCTATAAACTTTACCCATCACTCATCAAACGCACCCTAATGGAAAACGGTGCTACTGCGCAAGTTGCCGGTGGTGTTCCCGCCATGTGTGATGGGGTGACTCAGTCACAACCGGGGATGGAACTTAGTCTTTTTAGTCGTGATAATATCGCGATGGGAACGGCTATTGGACTCTCTCATAATGTTTATGATGGTGCAATTTATTTAGGGGTGTGTGACAAGATTGTTCCGGGTCTTTTGATAGGAGCACTCTCCTTTGGACATCTTCCGGGGATGTTTGTTCCAGCAGGTCCCATGCCCTCTGGAATCAGTAATTCTGAAAAAGCAAAAGTGCGTCAAGAGTTTGCTCAGGGACGGGTGAGTGAAGAGGCGCTTTTAAAAGTCGAAGCCGCTTCATATCACAGTACGGGTACCTGTACTTTTTATGGTACTGCAAACTCTAATCAGATGCTTCTTGAGATGATGGGACTACAACTTCCCAACAGCTCATTTGTCAATACCAATACACCCTTACGTGAAGCTTTAACAGCACATGCTGCAAAAAATATTTTAAGTATGACAGCTTTTAGCGGTAATTATAAACCTATCGGTGATATTATAGATGAGCGAAGTTTTGTTAATGCCATTGCAGGACTCATGGCAACGGGTGGCTCAAGCAATCATACGATGCATTTGATCGCTATGGCGCGAGCGGCAGGTATTGTGCTGACATGGGATGATTTTGATGCCATATCAAAAGTGACACCACTACTGTGTAAGATGTATCCTAATGGTCAGGCCGATGTGAACCATTTTAGAGATGCGGGGGGAATGGCTACGGTTATTTCTCAGCTTTTAGATGCAAAAATTGTTCATCAAGATGTTGAAACCGTTGTGGGTAAAGGTCTCGATAGGTTTGTTGTTGAACCTAGGCTTGATGGAGGTGCGCTACACTTTAAAGAGGGTGCTAAAGTCTCAAGAGATGAGAGTGTTGTCTCTTCGAGTGAAAAACCATTCTCGCAAGAAGGTGGACTGAAACTTCTTAAAGGTAATGTTGGACGAAGTGTTATTAAAACTTCCGCACTAAAACCTGAACAGATGGTGATTGAGGCTGAAGCTATTGTCTTTGAATCTCAAGACTCTTTACAGCGTGCCTTTCAACGAGGAGAGCTTGAAAAAGATTTTATAGCAGTAGTGCGTTACCAAGGTCCAAAAGCTAATGGAATGCCGGAACTTCATGGTCTGATGCCACCATTAGGTGTGCTTCAAGATAAGGGTTTTAATGTCGCCATTGTCACCGATGGTCGTATGTCGGGAGCCTCGGGTAAAGTACCATCAGCTATTCATATGTCACCCGAAGCTTTAGATGGCGGTGTATTGGCGAAGATCAATACCGGTGATAGGATGCGTTTTGATGTTGAAAATGGAGAAATAGCACTCTTGCTAGAAGCTATAGAGATCGAAAAACGTGAGATTAAAACTCCCGATATGCAAGCCAACCAACACGGCTTTGGTCGTGAGCTTTTTGTAGCGATGCGCCAAAGCGTTGGATCGGCAGAAGAGGGCGCTTGTGTTTTTGATATTACCGGAAAGGAACGTTCATGACCGCTTTAGAAGTAATGCAAGTTTCGCCTATTGTCCCCGTAATCGCACTAGAGCGTGTTGAAGATGCCCTACCTTTAGCCGAAGCGCTCTTAGAAGGTGGTATCGCTGTGATGGAGATTACTCTGCGAACCGAAGCAGGATTAAAATCTATCGAGGCGATTGCCAAAGCGATGCCAGAGATGCATGTTGGAGCGGGTACTGTGATGAACAGTTCAGGTTTTCAACACGCTGTTGAGCATGGTTCTCAGTTTGTCTTTAGTCCTGGAATTAGTGAAGAACTCATGCTCATTTCAAGAGATTTAAATATCGCACTCATTCCGGGTGTTGCTACGGCTTCAGAAGTGATGTTAGCGCAAAACAATGGATTCGAGCACTGTAAACTCTTCCCTGCAACCGTTGCCGGAGGAACGTCTGCTCTTAAAGCATTTTCAGGACCGTTTGCAAACATGCGCTTTTGTCCTACAGGCGGTGTGAGTTTAAACAATGTCAAAGATTTTTTAGCACTTGAAAATGTTTTATGTGTAGGTGGTAGTTGGATTGTTCCAAAAAAAGAGATTACAAATAAAAACTTTGGAGAGATTACGAGACTGTGCAAAGAGGCGTTTGAAGCTATAAAATAGTTTTATATGAAAATTTAATAATTTTTTTTGGAAGTAAAAAAGGGCTATAAAGCCCTAAAATACTACTCAGCTACCGCTACTTCTACAGGAGTTGATTCCCAAATACCGTGTTTAGTACAGTATCCGTGAGCCACTAAATTAAGTTTTTTACCTGTTGGAATAATTGTGAACGTTGTTGTGTTGTGCGCTTTAATATTACCAAGTGTTCCCGGAACATATGAAGCTTTTGCTAATTGCGTGTCACCATTAAATAGTGTCACAGACTCGATAAAGTGATCAAAATCATCGGGGTGCGTGTATTCATTACCCATTTTTACGGTTACTTCAAATGGCTCACCTGATTTTGCTGTGTCAGCGCAGTGGATGAATGGAGAGTGACGATCAATAAGATCTTTCTTAGCTTCGCGCTCTACTGTATCGATATCAACGTATTTGTTAATCTTTGGCATATTTCTTTTCCTTGTGAGTGTTTTTATGTTGAGCATTGTATCAACAAAAAGTTTTAAGAAAACATAAATAAGACAATATTTATCTTATTTAATATTCGGTTAAGAAATGATAAGAAAAGCACTTTTTAACCCATCTAGCGGTAAAATCACGAAAACTATACTTTAGGTACTTTAATGTTACAACCTTTATTGATCGAAATTGGTGTTGAAGAGCTTCCAGCTGTTCCCCTTTTAAAAGAGTTAAAAAATATTGAGAAAAAATGGGCTACAGTTCTTGAAACTAATGCGCTCTTATGCGAATTTGAATTTTATTACACACCACGACGTCTTGTTCTCTGGCACAGAGAGTTTCCTATAACTCAAGAAGATAGTGTTGAAGAGATGTTTGGTGCACCTGTTGCAGTTGCTTTTAAAGATGGTGTACCTACTAAGGCGGCGGAAGGCTTCGCACGTAAATGTGGTGTGAGTCTTGATGAGCTTGGCCGTAGTGAAAAGGGTGGTAAAGAAGTTCTCTATTATAAAAAAGAGATCAAAGGCAAAGAGAGTAAGCTTTTACTCAATGAGATGATCACTTCATGGATGAATGCTCTCTCTTTTGGAAAAAGTATGCGTTGGGGGAGTTCGAGCGAGAGTTTTATTCGTCCGATTCGCTGGTTAAATGTGATGTTGGGTAATGAAAAAGTTGAAGCAGAACTTTTTGGCGTGGCCTCAGCAATGACGACTTATGTTCACCGAATGTCAAGTTTTGATGCTGTTGATGTTCCTAATGAAAAACGTTATTTCGAGATATTAAAAGAAGGTGCTGTGACGCTCTATCAAGATGATCGACGTCTAAAAATCTTAAATGATTTTACGGCGCTGAGTCATAAAGACGGTTTTGATATTGAGGTGGATGAAGACCTTCTTGAAGAAGTTGTAGCCATTACGGAGAATCCAACGGCACTTTTAGGAAACTTTGATGCGGAGTTTTTACGTCTTCCTCCTGAAGTGATTATCACTTCGATGAAAGAGCACCAGCGTTATTTCCCTGTATTTAAAGATGGTAAGCTTATCAATAAGTTTATTGTAGTGACCAATGCGCTTACGGATGATTTTTCAAAAGTGATAGAGGGAAATGAGCGTGTTTTACGTCCACGTCTTGCTGATGGACTTTTCTTTTATGATAATGACTTGAAAAATGGGCTCACTGTTGATGGACTTGAAAAAGTCATCTTTATGAAAGGCTTAGGTTCACTCAGTGATAAGATTGAACGTGAACAGCTTATCGCTAACAACTTATTTAACCGTTATAGCGCTCAGATCACAGCTCAAAATGGAAAAAGTGTTGATGAAAACCAAAAACTTTTAACCCAATCGGTCGCTTTGGCTAAAGCAGATTTGATGAGTGAGATGGTGTACGAGTTTACAGAATTGCAAGGTCTTATGGGGTATTACTATGCAAAGCAGTTAGGAGAGGCGCAAGAGGTGGCTTTAGCCATTAAAGAACAGTATCTTCCCTCAGGCGAAGAGAGTGAACTTCCTTCTACAATCCTAAGTGCGCTTGTTGCGATGTCTATAAAGCTTGATACGCTCTTAGGACTCTTTAGCATCAATCAGATTCCGACAGGTTCACGTGATCCTTTTGCTCTGCGTCGTGCGGTTAATGGTATTATCAGAATTTCTCAAGAGCATGCGCTGGAATTTGATATTGTTGAAGTGATTCGTGATCTTGGAGCTAACTATAGCGATATCGATTATGAGAAGCTTGATGGCTTCATTTTAGAGCGTGTTAATCAGTACTATGATGTTAATTCTTCCATCATTAAATCAGTGCTCAGTTCAGGTGAACGTGAACTTTTAGAACTCCATAAAAAAGTAGCTGCAGTTAGTGCCATTGCAACAAGTGAAAGCTTTGGCAGTGTCTTTTCTACCTTTAAACGCGTGGCTAATATTACCAAAGACTTTGATGTCACAAAAACCTTACATGTAAAGTCTGAATTATTTGAAGAAGCCGCTGAAAAGGCACTTTTCGAGACCTTTGAGAAAGTTAATACTAATCAATATGAATCTTATGAAGCGAAGCTTGATGCACTCTTTTCACTCAAACCGCAACTTGACACTTTCTTTAATGATGTGATGGTCAACGCGGAAGATGAGGCAGTCAAAACCAATCGTAAATCCTTAGTCGGTTCGGTCTATAAAGCACTCTTAGAGATTGCAGATATTAAAGAGATCAGTGTTTGATGTTGCCATTATCGGTGCGGGTATCAATGGTGCGGCACTGGCATACTTTTTAAGTCAGCAAGGTAAAAAGGTCGCTATCTTTGATGGGGGTGGAATCGCTTCAGGCGGGAGCGGCGCGGCGGGAGCTTTTATCTCTCCCAAGATTGCCAAAGGTGGTGATCTTAAAGCCATCAGCGATGAAGCCTTTGATTTTTCCCTCGATTTTTATAAGCAAAACTTTACAGAATATATCACTATCGCTCCTCTCTTGCACCTCTCAAAACATATTGATGAAAATGATAAAGTACGTCATTTCAAAGAACACACCTCCTTACA
>JAYEGP010000221.1:0-1902 GCA_034659135.1 Campylobacterota bacterium | reverse complement strand
CATGTAAGCGAATCAAACAGTGTATTAATGGGTAGATTAGAGTCTACATGTAAAGATTATGAAGCACTCTATTTAAAACAGAGTGCGGTAGTCAACGCGAAGGCGATGTGTGAAGCTTTAATAGGAGAAAATCAGTTCTTTCATGAAGAGGTGACCAACCTTACATGTAAAGGTGAATACTGGGAGATCAATAATTATAAATCTTCAACAGTTATCTTAGCTACAGGAGCCTATGAAAAGCTTTTAGACTTGCCTTATATCGCTCTACGTGGGGTTTGGGGACATCGAATTGATATTGAGACATCAACAAAGATCCCTTGTAATATCCATCAATATGTCTCCATATCTGCTTCAAAAGAGGGTAGCACTGCCATCGGCGCCACTCACAATGTTCATTATCATCCTCAGAAAAATGAAGAAGCATATGATATCGAAGCAGGGCGAGCAGAACTTTTGGAAAAAGCATCTCAAACAATAGCACTTGAAGATGTGAAAATCATAAAAGATTATATGGGCTTACGATCAGGTTCAAACGATTATCTGCCTATTATCGGTCCTTTAGTCGATGTAGAAGAGACCTTGAAAAAGCTTCCCAATATCACCCAAGGTGAAAAATACTCCCGCAGTGACCTTTGCTACTATCCTAACCTTACCATGATTAACGGAACAGGGGGTTATGGTTTTGTGTTGGCGCCTTATCTAGCTTCGCAGTTAGCTGATCACATTGTTCACACTCTTAGCATTGACAAACGGCTTGAACCTGCACGTTTTTTTGAGCGCTGGGTTAAAAAGACTATGTTATAATGATGGTAAATTATACAGGAGAAATATTATGGTGGTTTCATCCCAGGAAAAAGTAACGATTACCTTACCCTCGCAAATCAAAAATGAAGTTTCAAAACTAAAAGAAGAACTGCACCTCTCAATGAATGCTATTTATCAAACGGCTATTGCTGAGTATGTAGAAAAAAAAAGAAAAGAGCGCTTACAAAAAGAGGCGCACTCTATGGTTGAAGAGTATGAAAATAATCCTGAGATAAAAGAACTTTCAGGTTATATTGAAGATATTCATGAATACTAGAGATATCTATAGAGTCGATCTTAATCCAACAAGAGGTTCGGAAATAAAAAAAATTCGACCTTGTATTATAGTTAGTAATAATGATATTGGAGTTTTACCTTTAAAGGTTGTGATACCGCTGATTGGCTATAAGTCTATCCATAACAAAAGCTGGTTAGTTAAGATTGAGCCGACAGAACTGACAGGACTCACTAAGACTTCCACCGCAGATGCGCTACAGATACGTTCAATCTCTCATGATAGAATATTAGATAAACTCGGTGAAATTGATGAAGATACCTATCTTAAACTATGCGATGCTATGAAAGTTGTTTTAGATATTTAAAAAAATCTAATGAAGAAGCTGAAGAGAAAAAAGTAAAATCGTACTACCTTTGACAAAGACGTACGATAATGCTATACTAAAAGTTATAGGAGTATTGCTATGACAATTACACCATCAAAACTTAGAGAGAACCTTTATAATCTTCTCGACCAGGTACTAGAGTCTGGAGAGCCTTTGGATATCAATAGAAAAGGTAGAATTCTTCATATTATTCCTGAAAAGAAAGTATCAAAACTTGAGAAAATTAAAGCTAAAAAAATCACAAAAGCTAGTGATGAAGAGCTTATCAATAGCTCATGGGAGGGAGAGTGGAAACCCTTTATTTAGATACCCATATTGTTATTTGGCTACGGGAAAAAGCTTTAGATAAACTCTCTCAAAAAGCAGTTGATTGTATTGAAAATGCAGATCTTATTATGGTGTCGGCTATGGTGGTTTTAGAATTGAAATATCTTTATGAAATCGGTAGAATCTATGAAGAGCCTCAACGCATTAT
>JAYEGP010000220.1:0-10833 GCA_034659135.1 Campylobacterota bacterium | reverse complement strand
GATTTCGACAATACCATCAACGGTCAGATAGGGGGTTTTGATCATATTTTTACCTTAGAAAAGATTGCGTTGCTATAAATCCGATACCGGCTACTAAAACCGTACCAAACACATTGAGAGACATATTGGCCATCGCCAAAAGGTAGTGGCCACCTTGTAAAAGTAAAACACTTTCAATGGCAAAAGTAGAGTAGGTCGTTAAGGCACCTAAAATACCCGTAGAGAGAAAAGACTTTACATGTAAAGAAAAAACATTGCTGTACATAAAATAAGCGAAAAGGATTCCCATGATAAAAGAGCCGATAAGATTAACTCCCAAGGTTCCAAAAGGAAGATCATGAGGAACTCTATGCGAAATGACACCGTTAAGATAAGCACGCAGTACCGCGCCTATAAAGCCACCGCTACCGATTGCTAGAAGTGTTGGCCAGCTCATCATCATAAACCTTTTGCATGGAGTCTCTTAAGTTTTTATACCACTCTTTATCGCTTTTATCAACATCAAAGGCGTCCATATAGACAACCGTTACGGCTCCTGGGTTGTACTGTTTTGTTTTAGAATTATACGAGTGCGCGGTATTGATTAAAACAAGCGGTTGAACGCGTAGGGAATATTTGTCAGCAAGGATTTTGGCACCAGCCTTAAAGGGGAGCATCTTTTTACCGCTTGAGCGAGTTCCTTCAGGAAAGATGGTGATGACACGTCCATCATCAAGACGATCTTTGGCATCTTTTAAGAGTTTGATTAAGGCTGATTTACTTTCACGCTCAACCGGTATGTCTTTGGGGAGTTTGAGCATAAGACCAAAAAAAGGAACATCAAAGAGTTCTTTTTTCGCTACCCAAGCCAGGTCTTTTTTGGTGATGGTCTCCATCACACCGATATCGACATCACTTTGATGATTGAGTACAAGCATCTGAACATCTGGATCAATTTTTCCCTTGACGTTAACAGGAATAAAAATGAGTAATCGTATGACCCAAGCACCAACTTTTTGGGCATAAGGACGAGGTAAAAAAGGAAAAATGATAATCATAAAGGTCATACTGACAAAGATCATGAGTGTAGCGTAGTAAAACCTAAGGAGTGCAAAGAGCTTCATTTTGAATCCATCCTATTTTATTATTGTGAAGTTTGACTTTAGTATAGCCATCGATATTGCCTTCGATTTGAAAGACTTTCTGCTCTTTTGTTATCTCAAATATCGTACCTTTATGCATAGGGAGAAGAAGAATAGGGCTTCCTTTCTTCACACAAGCGTTTTGAATAGGAATAGCGATATAGCCGGCATAGATGGCAGTGATGAGAAAAATAACAAGATAGAAGTAGCGTCGTCTCAGAATGAAAAGTATCAGTGCAATGACTGCAATGCTGATGGCAATATAGAGTTTAATCTGTGTATGACGATGATCACGCGGCGTGAGATTTGATTGGGTGGAGACGGTGTCATCATCAATGATAATCGGCATAATCAGTTTCTCAAATTTTTTAGATTTGAGATTAAAGTAGCTAAACTCTAGCTGTTCAAGATGCTTAGGGATTATGCTATAATAGGTCATATTGGCATCATATATACTGCTGCTATTAGACTCAAACCCCTGCTTATAAACACCTGGAATTGAAAAATTATTAATAGTGCTAAACTTAGCTTGGGTACTAAATACTGCAATATTCTCTTCATCATTGTAGTGATTGGTCTTGTATGAAATGAGTTTAAAGTCATTAGCTATGACATTAACAAAGTCTTTAGGGGGGTTGAGTGTCACAACATGGATTTTTTTACCTTGAAGATAGACAAGATCTTCTTTTATATAATCACTATAGACAAGAGAAACCGTCACATCAGGAGATTGTAGATAGCGCTTTGTAGCTATAAAATAAAAGGTATGATAAAAATAGTGCCCCTCTTGAGTGCTCATAGGTTTTTCATTGAGTTGACGTAATCCTATAGCATTTTTAAAGGTATAGGCGATCTCTTTAAAATATTGCTCAGTCGATAAGGTTTTAAACGTAATGGGAAAAATCTGTCCCATGAAGACCTTTTGGGGAAAGGATTCGTAAGAGCTGTAGAGAACATTTTGTGAGACTTCAGGTGTGTCACTGTAGTCAAGTATATTCTCTGGCTCTGCACTCAAAGAGAGAAAAAGTGCAAAGAGTAAGATTAAAACAGGCATTAGGCGCTTAAAAAGCCCTCTAACATCTTACGTCCATCATCGGATCCCAGAATAGATTCCATAGCACGCTCAGGGTGAGGCATGAGACCAAAGACATTTTTTTCTCTGTTACAGATACCTGCAATAGCATCTATAGAACCGTTAGGATTGCTGATATTGCCATGCTCATCACAGTAGCGTAAAAGGACTTGATTATTAGCGTAAAGCTCTTTAAGGCTATCAGGATCGATGTAAAAGTTACCATCATGATGTGCTATTGGAATATTGACGACTTCGTCTTTTTGCATTTTTTCTAAAAAGGTATTGTTATTAGCAACAACTTTAAGATGGTGATGCTTTGAGAGAAAGTGTAAATGCTCATTTCTTTTAAGTGCACCAGGAAGAAGGCGTGATTCTGTTAAAACTTGAAAACCGTTACAGATACCAAGAACCTTGCCACCATTTTTAGCATAAGCACTAACGGATTCCATAATCGGACTAAAACGTGCAATGGCGCCACTACGAAGATAGTCTCCATAACTAAAACCACCCGCGATTACGATGAGATCGGTATCGCTCTCAATAATCTGCTCTTTATGCCAAAGTATTTTCGTTTCACACCCTAAGGCTTCGAAAGCATACTGCGTATCGTAGTCACAGTTGGTGCCAGGAAACTGTACAATACCTACTTTTATGGGATTGGTTTTCATGAGATGAGCTCAATCTCATAGTCTTCAATGACGGTATTTGCTAGAAGCGATTCACACATTTCAGTCACTTCCGCAAGAGCTTTCGCCTCATCGGTCTGTGTGAGTTGTAGCACAATCTGTTTACCCACACGAACATCATTGACACCTTCAAATTTTAGTGCATCGAGTGCATGGTGAACTGCTTTTCCTTGAGAGTCTAATACACCCGCTTTTAAAGATATATTTACAATTGCTTTCATTATTTCGTTCCTAATGCGCGATCCATCATCGCTTCGTATGTTGATTCTTCTTTCTCTTGAGTCAGAATACGGTTAAGTACCTCTTCATAGGCAACTTTAAGTCCACCTTTACCTTGACGGAAAAGGTCTTTATCCATTTTATTTCCCGTTTCGATGTCCCAGAAACGACAGTTGTCAGGACTGATTTCATCCGCGAGGATAATCTTGCCTTCGTGATCTTTTCCAAACTCAAGTTTAAAGTCTACGAGGTTAAGACCTTTTCTCTCAAAATATGGACGTAAAATGTCATTCACCTGACGCGCCATAGTACGCAGTTGATCGAGTTCTTCTGTATTCTCAACAAGTTCTAAAATAAGACAGTGTTGATCGTTGAGCTTAGGGTCGCCTAAGTCATCATTTTTATAATCAAACTCTACTAAAGTAAAGGGAAGCACTGTACCATCTTTGATTCCAAGGGTTTTTGTAAGGCTACCTGTAGCGATATTACGAACGATAACTTCGATTAAAATAACATCAACATGTTTGTGTAGCATGTGATTATCATCCATCATCTCTACAAAGTGAGTAGGTACACCATGAGACTCAAGGAGTTTAAAAAGCTCTGTTGAGATTTTGTTGTTGAGAGCACCTTTACCTACTTCACTAGATTTTTTTTCACCATTAAAAGCGGTAAGATCATCTTTAAATTCAGAAATAATTAGCTTAGAATCATCTGTTCTAAAAAGCTTTTTAGCCTTACCCTCGTAGAGTAGTTCGCGTTTTTCCATCTCTCTTATCCTTTTACAATAATTAAAGCTTTGACAATGTCAACCGCTTCTTTGAGTTGAATGTCTTTTTGCATCATCTCTTCGGTTATAACAGTTTTATTATCGTCTTCACCCTCAATAGTTGGTGATGTTGCATTGTCATCGATCTTTTCAAGTTCACTCTCTAGGTGTTTTTTAAGATCAGACTCTTTGATACGAAATTTATTTTCATGGGTTTTGATCTCACCCGCAACGACATTGATATCAGGTGTCACACCCACCGCTTGAATGGTACGACCACTTGGAAGATAATAACGTGCAATAGTTAGTTTGATTGCTTCACTGTCGGTAATTGGAAGAATGACTTGAACACTACCCTTACCAAAAGTCTTTTGGCCTAAAAGGACAGCACGTTTATGATCTTGAAGCGCTCCACTGACAATCTCTGAAGCCGAAGCACTTCCTTCATTAATCATAACAACAAGCGGAGCATCCGTGATGGTGTTTGATGATGAGGCACTAAAAACACGATCTTCAGAGGCATCGCGTCCTTTTTGTGAGACAATATCTCCTTCATCTATAAAAAGATCAACAAGTCCTACCGATTGATCTAAAAGGCCTCCCGGATTGTTACGAAGATCAAGGATGATCCCTTTATCGTGACCTCTATGTTTTTTAAGCTCTTTAGTGACATCTTCAACGACTTTTTTATCAAAACTGGTCACACGGATGTAGAGGATGTTCTCACCGATCTGTTTGGCATAAACCGATTGAATTTTAATGATGTCACGAATAATCTTAATCTCTAAAGGTTCACTCTCGCCTTTACGAACGATAGTTAGCATAATAGGTGTTCCCGGTTTACCTCGCATGACATTGACCGCATCATCAATGGTCATATTAAGCGATGATTCACCGTCGATGCGCAAGATGATATCACTGGCTTTCAGACCCGCTTTATCGGCTGGAGTTCCTTCAATAGGAGCAATAACCGTCAGTGCACCATCACGCATACCGACAGTGATACCTAAACCTCCAAACTCCCCATTGGTTTGAATTTTTAGGTTTTCAAAGCTTTTAGTACTAAGGTAGCTAGAGTGGGCATCAAGGTTCGTCATCAGACCTTGAAGGGCTTTGTCCATGATCTCTTCAATAGTAATTTCATCAACGTTATAACGTTCAACGATACCAAGGACTTTGGTGAATTTTGCAAGAGATTGTAAGCGCGATGCTTCAACGGTGGGTTTGTCACTAGAGACCTCTTCTTTTGCAAGAAGTGATGGCGCAAGAGCAAAAGAGAAGAAGCCTAATGCGGTTATAAATCCAAGGATCATATATTTTCTGTTTTTCATAATAATAATTTCGCTTACTTTTGTAGGATATTTAAGGAGAGATTATAGGTGAAAATTGTTTAAAAACTCATTATTGAGAAGAATATCGTGGGCTTAGATGACCTTGATATGTGCATCCCCAATAGTTATGAGGTCTCCAGAGCGTATTTTAGCCCGCTTACGAGTTTCGAGTTCACCATTTCTAAAAACGGCTTCGTGTTCGATTAGCTGTTTGGCATCGCCGCCGCTATCGACAAGATCCATCACTTTTATCAGTTTGTACAGTTCAATATACTCATCTTTTAATTCAAATGTCATACACTCTCATCCATAATAGAATAGCCCAGATCATGCATCGCTTCATCAATCATCTGTGTCGCTTTTTCGATGGTTTTATAGCTGATGTCAGGCAGTTCACCACCCCACATCGCTTCGGCCTCTTCGAAACCTTTTAAGATTCCCTCACGACCCGCGCGCATCATGGACTCATCACCGCCAGAACCTTGAATGACAAAGTTGGCAATACGTTCCGCCGTTTGATCGATACCAAAAAAACCATCATCGCTCACAAGCGCTGCCGCTTCCTCTTGAGAAAGTTCTGCAATGGGTGTGCCATCATAGCCAATACTTCCAAGAAAACTCTCAAACGCTTCATAATTCTTTTGAAATTGATCATTAACACCACTCGCTTGGAAATTTGTAGAGGTGGAAGAAAATGAAAACGAGAGCTCACGAATTTCAAGATTTAGTGAACTTAGCTGTCCTGAATCATTTTTATTAACCTGAAGTTGGCTGTAAGATGTGTAAAGATTCATACTATTGACATTAGCAGAGATATTCATGATTACTCCTTGTTTACTGTAGTTATTTACAATATCGACAGAAGCATCATTTTTTTAACATGAATGGTGGTTATACTCTTTACATGTAAGGACGGCAAATGAACGCTAAAATCTTAATATTTGGAACACTTTTTTTACTAGGAAATATGACTTTAGGTGCCCATGAACTTAATCGTGAGGGCATGAACTTCAGCGAAGAGAACCGTCAAGGTGCTGTTCGCAAAGGTGTTCGTGATGAACTGAAAGAGCGTCTGATTGATCGAGGTTTAGATGAAGATGCTGCTAGTGCATTGGCAGAGAAAACCTTTAAAAACAGTGATATTTTTACATCAATACAGATTCATAACTATTTAGCGACGATAGAAACAGTTGATTATGATGCCTTAATGGATCATATGGTAACACGAGCGCTTTTTGAAAAAGAGACTGATTTTGGAAGTTATGATAGCCTTGTTGCGATGACTCGTGATCTTAAAAGTCACTATCTTGAAAAAGAAACCTTAGAAAAGCTTTCACAAGTGTCGCTAGTTAATAACAATCTGCATGCTAAGCAGATTGTTTACATGTAAGACGTCGGATTAAGAGTAAGTGCCCAAGCACTTGTCAGTTGAGCAGATACATAATTATCGGAGTGTTAAAACTCCTGCGAATTACAGTATCGACATATCCAACATGACCATCTTCATCTTCTACTGAAAAACGTACTGTCACAGGATCATTTGATGGCCATCCTAAACCACGATATCCTTCCGTTTCGTAAAGATTAGGGATACTTCCAGATGGATTAATCCAAGGGGAAATTGAAATTGGACCAGCGCCACTTTTATCTTCATATCCGCTTGGAAATAAAACCACTTTATCAACATTGTCAACAGTGATTTCACCTTGAGGATCGCTCACACTGATGCTGATATCAAAGCGTTCACTGTTATTGAGTTTAGTAAACATATCAGCAGGATAATTAACAGCTGTAATACTTGGAACTTTCGTTGTCCATAAACTGCTATCAAAGACACCGACTGTTAGGTTATACCATTCATCCGGATAATTATAAGATCTATTTTTAAATAGTACTCTGCTCCCATCCCCACTAAGGTGAAATCCTTCAAAAGTTGTTAGAAACTGTAACTGATCAGGCTCAATCATAAGGCGTCCACTACCATCAGACTTAATAAGGTATGATTGGGCAGAAGAAACACTATCTGGATTAGAGCATCCTAAAAAAGTACGCCCATCAGTTGTTATTGCTGGACGATTACCGCAGCTGTGATAGCCGTTTTCTATATGGGTTTGACTTCCAACTACAGCACCTGGAGTAGTAACGGTCCATTTACCATCGTGTGTATAGACAATAGTATTGCCATCACCGCTGATGACTACATCGTCTTTTGCATTTTCATCATCATTGGTTATATGTCTGATACCTGAGGATGTTTTTACATACAGTTCCTTGTCATATCTTACAGTGGGTGAACCATCTGTCGGAACCCTTCCCTCAACAAAAAATGCGAGGGTCTCTCCATCATCGGATAGATCCATCTGATCGATAAAACGAACATAGCCTCCGGAAGGGTGTGCCAAAGTCGTTCTGTCAATATAGATTGCCGGCGTTGCTCCTGCACTAGCCGCAACACGCCATAGATGCCCACTATCACCATTATCTCCTTCATTAAAATAGAGGTATCCACCAGTAGCATCAGTTGCAATATCTTGAGGATTTTCTATGGTTGAAGATGTGTGAAATATAACTGTCAGCGATCCAGTTAAAGCATTTAGCATATAAAGTTCTTGAAAACCATTAACTGTATCACTTGCAAAGAAAAAGATACGAGAGCCATCAGTGTTGCTCACCATTCCAGCATTAGTATTAAATGAGCCCGTCCTTTCTAAGAGAGGCACTTCTATAGGTGCTGATGTGGCTTCAAAATTGTGATAAAATAGAGTACGGTGTTGTAGACCGTCAAAATAGGCATCACCGCAAAAAGCCACTACTTTTCCATCCTTACTCATAGTGCTCATTTTAAAGTCAAAGTCAACCTTAGTGTTGTCGG
Source organism: Campylobacterota bacterium (assembly GCA_034659135.1). Taxonomy (GTDB): domain Bacteria; phylum Campylobacterota; class Campylobacteria; order Campylobacterales; family Sulfurimonadaceae; genus S010-53. The sequence continues at coordinate 2,760 of JAYEGP010000220.1, read as the reverse complement.
CTTTTGTATAATAATCCTTACCATCAAAAAACCTGTAAAAGTTAGCTTCACGAAGAAAGGGAGTTGCACTCAATAGCTCTGAACACATCAATAGTACCAAACTAATGATACTTAATCTAAATTTAGTTGTCATATGTTTCCTCCTATTTTTATATAATGTATCACTTATTGTCTTAAAAGCATATATTATCAATCTTGACTTTGTAACTAAAAAATAGTACCATTTAGTATGAGTAAAAAAGATAAACTTTTACTAAAGTTTTTGCAAAGACCGATTAAAAAAGATTTGACTTTTAGTGAGTTAGAGACACTTTTGATGGCTTGTGATTTTGTGAAAATTGAGGGTAGTGGTTCTGCTGTGAAGTTTTATAATAAAAAAGAAGACGTTTTGATTAATCTTCACAAACCACATCCTAGCGATGTTTTGAAAGTCTATCTTGTTAAACAGATACAAGAAAAACTAAAGGAGCTATGTCATGGCTAGTACTATTGAATATAAGAACTATATTGGAAGTGTAGAATATTCTAGTGAAGATAAATGTTTCTTTGGCAAGTTAGAGATGATTAATGATCTCGTGACTTTTGAAGCAGTATCTGCGGATGAACTCGAAGAAAATTTTCATAATGCTGTAGATGAATATATCCTTACATGTAAGGCCTTAAATCGTGAACCTCAAAAGGTTTACAAAGGAGTTTTCAACGTAAGAATAGAACCAGAACTACATAGAAAAATCTACCAAGAAGCTCTAAAGAGAGGCAAAAGTTTGAATGCTTTTGTGCAAGAAACCTTGTCAAAAAGAGTAGAGTTAGGTTAAAGAGAAGTTTCTCTTTAACGTGATATCTGAGCCAGATCGCCCATCCATTTGACCGCAATCTTTTCAAGAAGTCCTGAAGCTTGAACGCGTAGAATAAAGTTTTGCATCCAGTTGATCATGTGAGCATCTTCGCCATTAACTGCGATTCCGATAGGATCGTAGGTAAGGGTAGTAAAAAGTGATCCAAACTCTGCTTTAGGATTTGAGTTGACGATAAGCGCACAGGTAGGATACTCAGAAAGTAGGGCGTCTGCTTTTCCCTCTTCCACAAGTTTGGCACCAGCAAGATCATCTGTGACAGCGATACGTTTCGCATGAGGCATCAAAACTTTAACGAATGTTTCACTCGTAGAGCCTTCTAAAACGGCGATAGAACGATTGGTATTGTTAAACATCATAGCGTTTTGTGTTTTGGAAAGTTCAGGATCTTTGGAGACAAAACATTTTCCCGATACAAAGTAGGGACCGACAAAAGCGACTTTCATATTTCGCTCAGGTGTCATCGTGATATTTGAGATAGCAAGATCGACTTTTTCATCTTCAACCGCGTCAAGAAGTTTGTCAAAAGGGATCACTTTGATCTCAAGTTCAACGCCCATAGCCTGTGCAACTATCTCTGCAAGGTCGATATCAAAACCTGCTGCACCACCACTTTTAAGCGCACGTGTCATCGGTGCCATACCGCCAGATGTTCCTAAAATAAGTTTGCCGCGTTCTTGAATCTCTTCAAGTGTCGAATCAGCATTCAATGTGCTAAGGCTCATCATGAAAGTGATGGTCATAAGTGTGATGATTTTTCTCAATGTCATAGTGTTTCCTCGTATTAAAATTTATGGACGGATTATAGAGAAGTGTTGCTTAATTGTATTGTATTTCTAAAACTTAAATTTAAACAAACTCTTAAATTATTATAGTATGATAAAAGTATGAATTAAATATTACTAGGAGTATAATTATGGTAAGAAAAACAGTAGCAATAAGAGATGATTTATTTCATAATTTAGAATTAAATCATATTATTGATCAATATCAATCTTTTTCTGAATTAGTATCAAATGCCTTACAGCTTTTGATAGAAAAACAAAAAAAAGAACAGTATAAATTAGCAATGCTTGAAGCTTCAAAAGATGAATTATATATTCAAGATATGAAAAGTATTGAAGATGATTTTCAATACTCAGACTTTGAGAATATTAAATGAATCAATACGATGTCTATTTAGCAGATTTGAATCCAACTGTGGGTAGCGAACAGTTTGGCAAAAGACCTGTTTTAATTATCTCAAATAATTATGAGAATTTACTTGATGTTATTACAATTATCCCAATAACATCGTTAAAAGATGGAAGAAAAATATATCCAAATGAATTATTATTGGAAGATGAACTAGAAATTTCATCGATATTGTTGTGTCAACAAATTAGAACGATTTCAAAAAAGAGATTAATTAAAAAACTTACTTCTATCGATAATTTTATGACTAGAAAAAAAATAGTAGATGTACTCTGTCTAAGATTTGAAGAAGTCTGATGCGAATTAAATCATCTCCTTTACATGTAAAGCGATTTGAAGTTCTTCATCCGTAAAATAGTGCCTGACACGAATGGCACTAACTTAAGCGCCAAAGCCCAAAAAACAAGGGATTTAAAAGTATCCTTTATAATCGTAGTAGTTGATTACTCTTTGTCTTATGCCCCAAAAATAGGGACTAATATAAAGAATACAATAAATTTGATACTATAAATATAGTAACTTACAGCCCTATTTTAGGGGATAAATTGCTTAAGTTAGTGCCATTCGTGCCTGACACCTTTTCTTTTGTTTACTGTAGTTATTTACAATATCGACAGAAGCATCATTTTTTTAACATGAATGGTGGTTATACTCTTTACATGTAAGGACGGCAAATGAACGCTAAAATCTTAATATTTGGAACACTTTTTTT
>JAYEGP010000219.1:0-2151 GCA_034659135.1 Campylobacterota bacterium | reverse complement strand
CTTTATCTTTGATATGCCCATCATGAACTATCTGGACTCGCTGTATGGATAGACTCCGTAAATATATCATTAGCAACTTTACGGTTCTTTTCTTCTCTATCTTTATTCCTCTGTTTGCTATTGCATCGGTTATTTTTCTCATTAAATTGGCGACCTATACTTCCGTCATACAGGTGAGCGTTTGGGAGATGTTTAAGCTCTACCTTTTTGTACTGCCTGAACTGCTTTTTTATACCCTTCCCGTCACCTTTCTTGTTGCAGCAGCCCTTACCCTACATAAACTCTCAACTGATAATGAGATTGTTGTTATCTTTGCCATGGGTATCAAACCGAGTTTTATTATCAAAACCTTGTTAAAGCCCGCTATTTTACTCATGGTCTTACTCAGTTTTAACTTTTTAGTCATGTTTCCCCACGCCACCGTACTCTCAACCAATTTTTTACGCTATAAAAAGAGTGAGGCTAACTTCAATCTCTCTGCCTCTGAGTTTGGCCACAACTTTGGGGACTGGCTGCTTTATATCGGAAAATCGAATCCCGACAACAGCTATGGAGATGTTTTTTTATTTCATAAAGATGTCAATGAAGAGTTACTTATAGGCGCTAAAAAAGCGCAAGTGATGAATGATAAAGGGGTCTTAACACTGAAGCTCTCTGAAGGTCAGGGCTATGGCTATACCGACACGACACTCTCGCAGATGAATTTTGAAGAGATGGCTATCAATAATGTTTTAGTCACGGATCTTCGTACCTACTTAAGCCCCATTAAATTCTGGCTCGATCCCGAACGTCGTGACAATAAGATAAAAATGTTTATTACGGATGTCTTGTTAAGTGTCTTCCCGGTCATTAGTCTCTTTTTCATTGTTGCCGTCAGTGTTATCCATGAAAGGCACCAAAAAGGACACATCTACCTCTCACTCTTTTTAGCGATTTTGCTCTATTATGGAGCCGTGATCGGTCTTCAAGATCTGCTCCAGTTTTATACCATACCACTCGTTATCACCGTCTGGCTCAGTGTCACGTACCTGATGTATAAAAAACAAGTCTTGGCACATTTTTGAAAATTAAGATTACCATTGCCTATGATGGCTCCCACTACATGGGATCTCAAATTCAAAACTCGACACCACAAACCGTTATGGGAACCTTTCAAAGGGTTTTAAATACCTTAGGTATCCAAGATACTGCCATCGCTTCAGGGCGCACCGATAGAGATGTTCATGCGACAAAACAGGTCTTACATGTAAAGCTTCCAGAGTATTGGAGTAACTTAGACAAACTCAAAGCCATGCTGAACCATCAACTGCCCGACTCTTTACATGTAAGAGACATTACTAAGGTTGATGATGATTTTCATGCACGCTACTCTGCTAAAACACGCTCTTACCGTTACCTACTCAGTGACCAAGAGCCCAACCCCTTTGAAGCCAAATATGTTAGTTTTGTTAAAGATCTTGACTTTGAATGTATTGAAAAAACGATTCAAACTTTTGAAGGTGAGTATGACTTTAAATATTTTATGAAAAGTGGTAGTGATATCCAAAGTTCTGTTCGTACTATCTATAAATGTATGGCCTATCAACATCATGGAAAAACAGTGCTTTACTTTGAAGGCAATGGGTTTTTAAGAAGTCAGATTCGTATGATGGTGGGGTTTTTGTTGGGGATTTCTGAGGGAAAGTTAAATGAAGAAGAGCTGAAAGAACAGCTTACATGTAAAGCTATTCATTCTCGTAAACTTGCTCCACCTCAAGGGCTCTATCTAGCTAAAATCAGATATTAATGTGACGCTTCATACGCTTCTTGTTCCAATAAGGTAGCATCCATCAATTCAAAAAGTTCTTCTGTCATTGACTCTGCAAAAATAAACTGATCTTTGATCTCTTGTTTATGTTTAAAAATATCATCACTACCGTGATCGATGTAACCCAGAGCCGTACTTAGTGCCGTATGGAATTTTTCATGAGGTTCTTCCATACGAGTAAAGGTTTTAGAGCCTGAAAAATGCGATGCTCCAAAATCATGATACCATGACCCAAAACGACAGGTTTTATCTGTAGGCAAGTCAAAATCATGAAAACGTTCTATCGCATTAATCGTTTCAGATTTTAAAAGGATATGATCAATTTTACCTAAGATAATAATATT
>JAYEGP010000218.1:0-11000 GCA_034659135.1 Campylobacterota bacterium | reverse complement strand
CTTAGAACTTAAGCGATAAGTTCGCGTAGAAATAACGCCCTGGTTCATTCATTAAAATGACTTCACCACTGGTATCGCTGGTGATAAGGATGAGATCTTTATAGGTATTTGAAACCGCATAAGTTTCATTAAAGACATTATCAACACCGACGGCGATACCCAGACCATTATTAAAGCGGTGGTCAAGTTTAAGATTTAAAATAGCGTAGGCATCAAGCTCTTGCTCTCCATTGTCATCATCGAACTCTGACCAACTGTCAGCAGCAACCACTTCCGCTTTTACCAAAGAATCAAAGGCATACTCATAGATAAATGCGATATGACCTTTTAGTGGTGGAATATCTGCAAGGTTAGTATTGGTCTGACCCTCAAGCGCCTCGTCTTTTTGACCCCGTTGATAAGCTGCACCAAGATCAAGATAGGATGCGTCACTTACAAAATAAGATCCACTGATATCAAAACCATAAATAGAGGCATCAATGTTCTCAAAAGCGTTGACGCCCATTTTAGAGTCGTTGTAGTAGATGTAATCGGTTAATTTACTGTAAAAACCACGTAGTTTGACTTCTGCATCGGCATATTTATGCTCTACTCCTAAATCAACTTGATAGTTTTGCGTAGATTTAAGATCAGGAGTACCCACCTGTTTTCCCATGCTACTTGTGAAGTAAAGCTCTCTGGCATCAGGAACACGGCTGGCTTTTCCTAAACCGCCAAAGATTTTTGTGGCATTGCTGGTTGCGTAAGTAGCAAAGATATTGGCACCAAAGTCTTGGTAATCATTCTCTGGATTGCTCTCCTTGGCTGAGGTGATGAGGGTGTCATCATAACGCAGGCCAGTTTTGAGATTGAGACGTTCAAGGTTAAGCTCATATTCTGCAAAAATACCTAAGTTTTTTGTATCGGTATCACTGATACTGTCTTTGTGCTTACCTGCAGGATCATTGATAGGATTACCGTTTTTATAGTAGTAACCATCCCAATTTCGTGCGCTGACATCAACACCGAGTGTCAGATCAGAAGCATTTGATACTGCCATCTCATTGATGACTTTGACCCCTTGGACCTCAGTTGTCAGTTCATTTGAAATCACACCTTTTGCGAGGGAAGCTTTTCTGTATTGGGTACTCATGGGATGAACAACCGTTGAGTAATAGGCTTGAATATTAAATTCTTTAGATAAGTCACCCAAATTAAGAAGCTTATAATCAGCACTGAAGATATCAGAGTCATCAACAATAGCATCCATCTTTGAGTTAGGATAGAGGATATTATCACTTCGATTAGCGGTATAGCTGAGTTGAAGCTCTTGATTATCAGTGATGTTGATGAAGGCTTTTGCCATCATGGACTTTTTCTCATAAGCATCCATATTTTCATATTTTGGCTGATACTGTGTTCCTGCCATAGAGGTGCCATCGGTCGCTTTTTTAAGCTGTTCGGCAAAGTTATCCCCATTACCATCACGGTATTGCCCACTTTTTTCTGCTGAAGCACTGATGAGAAGTCGCACCCATTCATTACCGCCACTGAGTGTTGCTGCGGCTTTAGCATAGTTCCAACTACCGGCATTAAGGTTGATCTCCCCATGAAACTCTTCAGTAGGTTTGCTTGTTTTAATTTTGACAATTCCGCTGAGGGTTCCAAAATTTTCAACATCATAAGGTCCTTCAATAACCTCAACACTCTCAATATTATTTGTCAAAACATGCGAAGTTGGCGGATCCATACGGTTCGGACAGGCACCACAAACCTTGGCATTATCCATGGTAATATTGATATTGTCACGCTTCTGGCCACGAAGGATAATATCATTGGCGATACCACTACGACGAATCAAAGAGATACTTGGAACTGCCCTATGAAGCGCTTCAGCAAGATCAGCAGATTTGATCTCCTTGGCACTCACATCATCAAGTGTCGTAGACTCAATTTTAATAGTATCGAGTTCACTTTCAACCGCACCAAGAATACTCCATGCTGCTAGCGAGAGAATTAACGTTTTTTTCATACATTCAACCTTATCAAAATCATAAGGTGTATTGTGATTAATAAGTGTTACAGAAGTGTTAAGGGGATCTCTAAAAATCTAAGTAGTCCTCAGCATCTACTTAGGAATCAAAATTAAATAAAACATAAATCTTAGCGTACTCTTTTAGCCCTAGTCAAACGATTTTAATCGTCGCGTAGCTAAGGCTATGCTCCTCATAAAATAGTGTGACTAGAACTAAAATAGCAATCGCTTAGATTTACATTTTATTCAATTCTGATTCCTTATTCTCTTAGAGGAGATTTTATAAAACTTAAATTATGATAATGACTATCATTTTAATAATCATTTAAGCTATTATATGAAAAAATTCCTAATATGATATTGATTATCAATATAAAAGGAAAAAGTATGAAAAAACCATTAATCTCTTTAGCTTTAATCTCCGTAATAGGTGCTTCAAATCTTTTGGCATCTACAGAGAGTGAGATCAAAGCATTAAAAGCGCAGATTGCTGAACTGGAACAAAAGACTGAGTTGTTGATTGAAGAAACAACGGATATTAAAAGTGGTGCATTTGGCTATACCAAAGTTGATGAAGCTCAAACAGTCATTGGGATGGGAGATGCCGCTTCTAAAGTTTATTACTCCAAATCCCCATTATCAATAGGCGGATATGGTGAGATGTATTATGCTAATCCGGACAGTGGAGACAGTAAGACTGATGTATACCGTTTTGTTCCGTATATCGGGTACAAATTTAGCGACAACATTATTTTAAATACTGAACTTGAGTTTGAACACAGTGGTGATACTGTTGCAGTCGAATTTATGTATCTTGATTTTTTAATCAATTCGGCATTCAATATTCGTTTGGGACATCTGCTTGTTCCTATGGGACTTGTCAATGTACGTCACGAACCAACGCTTTTCAATACAGTGCAGCGTCCTGAAGTAGAGAGGTATATTCTCCCCTCAACGTGGCATGAGAATGGAGTTTTAGCGTATGGAAGTATTGGAGAGAGCGGACTCAACTATACTGCTGGATTTGTCAATGCACTAAATTAAAAAATGATGGATCAAGTACCAAATGGATACGTAACGGACGTATTAAAGGTACCGGTGTAATGAATCGTGTTGCCGTAGTAGGTCGTCTTGATTATACCGGTATTAATGGTTTGCTCTTAGGGGCATCGGGCTATTATGGTGACGCTGCACAGGGGGATCCAAGTGGCTCAAAAGCATTTATATATGATGCTCATCTAAGCTATGAAAACAGTGGTTTTAAATTTAAAGGGCTTTATACTGCTACAACGGTAGAGGATGCCCAAAAGTGGAATGAAGCTTTGGCTGCTACCGATGCAAGCGGTTACTATTTAAATGCAGAATATGATCTTCTGTCGTTTATCTCTACGCCGCAGCGTCTACCTCTTTTTGCCCAATACGAATCATACAATACGACTGAAAAAATTGTCTCTGGCGATGCACCAGATAATGAATTATCTATTACGACAGTGGGTCTTAACTACTACCCTCACGACCAGGTAGTGTTGAAACTTGATTATGCCATGAAAGATTACAGCAGCAGTTCAAAAGAGGATATTGATACGCTTAGTTTTGGTTTGGGATTTGTATTCTAAGGGGTTTACCATGTATATATATTTTGTAGCAGTATCGATAGTGTTCAGTAGTGCTTTTGGAGCTGTTTTAATTACACCCTATGAAGCATTGGCGCAAAACTTCGGTAAAGAGAGCAGTATCACAAAAAAAAGTATTTTGCTAAGCAAGGAACAAGCTCTCAAGGTCTCTCAAAAGGCACAATCAAAACTCTCTACAAAACTGTATAGAGCATTTGTTGTTACAGAAAAAGAGAAGATTTTGGGACACGCGGTTTTGCTTAATGAGACGGTACGGACTAAAAATGCTGCCGTTTTGTATCTATTTGATAGTTCTGGCCGTATCAAAACAGTAGAGATTGTAGCATTTAATGAACCACCCGAGTATATCCCATCTGATGTGTGGATGGAACAATTTTGTGAGAAAACGATTTCAGATACACTGCGTGTCGGAAAAGACATTCCAACAATAACAGGTGCAACAATGTCGGCTCGTAATATTGCAGATGGATCACGTGTGGCTCTTGCACTGTATGAGATCATATTGAAACCATGAAGTTTACTTTGAATAATGATCATCAGGCCAATCGCCTGATGAATACGCTTTTAACAGGTCTGCTACTCTTTATACTCCTTTTTTTAAGTGCAGATTTACTTCTTAAAGCACAACATTATGGATACACCCTGTCCCAGGTAGAATCGACACTTTATGGAAATGAAGAGCTGTTTATCGATCCACTTCCGTTATTATCACTGCTTCAAGGGATACACGCTGATATCTTTTTTGCAATGATGATACTGCTTAGTATTGGAGCAGTTTATGGTCGTGTAGGACGCTCTAAACGATTACGGATTATACTTATCAATCTCACCATGTTCAGTGCATTAATAGCCTTGCTAGCTCCTTTTTTAGCACTCTATCTGCATAAAGTATGGATTTTCTTTTGGATTTTTAGCTCTCTTTTATGGCATGTATTAGCTATTGCGATCTCTTTTGTTTCACTATGGAGACTTCGTTTTCCATGAAAACAACATACCTATTTGCCATCGCTTATTTTGCTTTGATGTCACTGTTATTGCTTGGCAGCGGTCTATGGCTCTTCATTGAAAAAATTGGCTTTGATGTTGAAGATATCATGATCTATTATGCCGGAGACAGCACTTTAGGATTACCCGCAAAGACACTATATGGCCAACTCGAAGTGGTGGTGCCTCATCTTGGTGCGATGGGCCTTTTTATAATGGTAATGACACATTTTTTAATTTTTGCTCCAAAAGAGCGGCGAACGGCTCTTATACCCATTGCAATTGTCACTTTTTTGAGCGCATTTTTAAATACCGTTTCCGGTCTTGCGATTAGCTATGGGATGAACATTTTCGCATACATAAAACTGGGATCATTCATACTCTTTTCAATAACGACAATATATTTACTGTTTTTATTACTTGTTGAGACATTCAGAATATTACATCATTATAGAGCCATTTAAAGATGAAGTTCACCACTCATCTCTACCCAATGGTTTAAATTAGTGCTTTTTAAGAGCTTTTTATCTGTAGTTATGAGAATATATTCAAGCTTACGCTCCTCTAAAAATTGTAATGCATTTTTAAAAGGCATGACACTTGCAGCGGTAGCGTAAGCATCAAGATCACTATTTGGAATTTGTGCAACAAGTGTTATGGAAGCAAATTGCTGTTGTGAGCGTTTTTGTTTAGGATCGATAAGGTGATTGTACTTTTTGCTCTTGATATAACGTCGGTAGTTTCCACTTGTAGATATCGCTAAATTGGGGATTTTCGTTTTAAAAGATGCGACACTTCCCTCTTGAAACGGATCTTGTATCTGAAGCGTGCAGATATTTAGACAACGGATGTCCCCACTTGCAGCTATGACTCCCTCAGTGATATTTTGCTCAAACAGATAGTCTGCAACTTTGTCTACAGCATACCCTTTACCCATACCACCAAGGTCAATAGTAATATTCTCTTCTAAAGAGACATAATTGTCAGCAATATGTATCCCATCAATCTTTATCAAAGCGTCCTGGAACTCCTTATCTGTAGGAATTTTTTCCGTTTCACCAAAACCATATGCTTTCTTGGTAATGGAACCTACTGTAATATTAAAATAGCCATCGCTCTCTTTATAGTATCGTTGACTTAATAGCAGTGCCTCTTTGGTGTATGAAGAGACATTAAGACGCTGGCCATGATTGAGTTTATAGATTTCAGCATGAGGATTGTAGCTCGATAGTGCCATTTCAATATCGTTAATTAAATTAAATGCAGGTTGGGAATGATTCATGGCTGATGATTCTAGTGAGAGACTCACTAAGGTGCCCATATGCATTTGTGTTCTTGTAGTTAATACTTCAGCGTGCAAGGCTTCTACTAAAAAAAGTAATACAATAGAAATTATAGAGATGATTTTTTTCATTGGGTATCCATACTTCAATTTTAATCATTATAGCTGATTGGATTGATTGTCTCTTTAGAAGTGCCGAGTAGTTTATGAAACTTTTATAATCGGGTACTTCACTCAGCGCTACACTCACTGCAATATTCCTGTAGAGAGGAGTAAAAACACGCCTAAAAGAAGCACAAGAAAACCACCTAAAATTTCAAGTAGATAACTTTTATCACTAAAAAATGTAGTGGTTTTTTTATTGATAGCGATACTGAAAATCCCTGCTAAAGAGATCGTAAGCCCCATTCCAATACTCATAGCAATAGCAGCAAGTATGCCTAAGGTAAATTGTCCTAAAACGATACAAAACAGTACAATCGTCATCACACCAGGACAGGGAACTACTCCTGCGCTAAAGGCGACAGCCATTTCACTTTTAGATGATTTTTCTATCTTTTTCTCTACATGTAAGCGTGAACTGTAGGCCTCATAAATGAGATAGAGCCCAACACCTATAATCATCAAGGCACTGATCTGCATCGCCATATCAGAAAACTCATTGAAATTTTTTCGAAACATTGTTTTTAGAATAAAATAGATTCCAAATGTTAAAAGGAGTGCAGAAATAGCATGAATAACAGAGATCATATAGCCCATCTTAAAAGCTTTGCTATAGTCACTTTTATTGGAGGTGAAATAGAGTGCGACAAGCGCTTTGCCGTGCCCTGGACCAATGGCATGAACCAAGCCATACAGAAATGCAATCCCTAAAATAAGCAGTGAAGTGCTTAAGCTAGCCTCATCATTAAGGCTTCTAATTGTTGTTGAAATATAACTGTTAAGCTCATACTGCCAGCCAATCAGTGTCTGTAAAAACTTATGATAAAAATCGATTATTTTAACTCCAATTTATAGCCATAATAGAAGTCATTATCAACACCACTGACTGACGTTTCAAGACCTGAGGCCTTAACAAACTCCTCTTTTAAGACCATAGCAACATAAAAATCACTATCTCCAAATTCAAAGACTATATTTTTAATATCTTCTTCTACATCAATATCAAATGAATAGCAAATTTTATTATTTTCAATACTTGCTTTGAAATTTTGTGGTTCAGGAAAGCGTATTGATCTGTTATTTACCTTAATATAGGTGTAATAACTGTAATCTTCAAAAATAGAAAAATAATCCGCATAGATTAACTTATTTTCTCTATTATCTATTTTCCCATCACCATTTTGATCAAGTTCCATAATAAGCATTGCCGATGTCATATCATCAAGCATCCATTTAAAATGTACCGTTGATGTAGAATTTTCTTTTACATGTATTGTAGGATAAACTTCAATGAAGGTATGGGGATGGGCATAAAGCGACACCAAAAGCAGGGATAATACCAATAATTTTCTCAAATAAAGCCTTATATTAAATATAAGAATATAATATCATTATTATCTTAAAAAAACAACTCAAAATGAGACCCGAAATACATTCATGTCGCAAAAAAAGCACCACTCTGTAGCCTTTATAGATGATGAAGTTGAAGTATTTAAAGAGTAACACGAATATACCGATTTATACTCTAATAAGGGGAGTATTATGAAAGTAAATAATTATACCGTGGATATGAATGCTCACTATTTCAACTTACAACGTGACGCTACTCAAGCGAAACTCTCAAGTGAAATTGAAAATTTTGCAAGTGATAAATCTGTAAATATTAAAGCGACAGATACACAAATTAGTAACAGTGCTTATGATGAACTTTCAGTTGAGCTCTCTCGGGCCATTTTAAAAAATGTGCATCTTGAATCAAATCGTTCTCTTAGAGATACCCTCGAGATGTCCTACACTTATGAAGAGAGACAATCACTAAATTTTCAAGTTCAAGCCTATATCCAATCCGATACTAAAGAGATAAGTGTCTCACTCGATGTATCATTATCAAGAAGTTTTCTTCAAAAGAGTGATATGAGTATTGAAAGTTTACAGCAACTCAAAGACCCTTTAGTACTCTCATTTAATGGCACAATGCCGCGTTTAAGTTCACAAACCTTCTCTTTTGATATCGATAGTGATGGTGAATCAGAGCAGATTTCAAAACTTGGAGCAGGGAGTGCTTTTCTAGCATTAGATAAAAATTTCAATGGTAAAATTGATAATGGCATGGAACTTTTTGGCACACAAAGTGGTGATGGGTTTTCTGATTTAAAAGCCTATGATGATGATAGTAATGGCTGGATAGATGAGAATGATGCCATTTTTGATAAACTGAGAATCTGGCAGAAAAATGAGGGTACTGATCGACTGATTGGTTTAGGTGAAGTAGGTGTTGGTGCTATTTTTCTAGGAAATACTCAGACACCTTTTTCATTAAAATCAGACTCAAATGCACTCTTAGGTGAGATACGAAGTAGTGGTTTTTTTCTACATGAGAGCGGCAAAGCGGGTCTTATCTCTCAAGTTGATTTAATGGTGAGCAAAGAGACCCAAGATGATTTAAAAAAAGTAGAAACGCTCCAAAAAGATTTATCTCTATCCGCTTTAGGGGATGTTTACCCTAGTGAGAATAAAAAGAGTGAAGATTTTGGAGAGAAACAGCTTGAAAAACTACAAAAAAAATTAAATGAGCTTGAGAAAAAACTTCTCAATGCAGAAGAAGATCATAAAGCAGCACTCCAAGCCGAAATTGGGGCACTGTTTTCACAAATTATGGCAATATTAGAAGCGAGACTGAGTGCTTAGGTGTCAGAGTATAATAAATGAGCTATTAGCAATTGACAATTAGCTCACTTAATGATACGATTATAAGATTAATAAGCTCATGAGGTATTTATGGCAAACACAAAAAAGTGGATTTGGCAACATTTAGATTATCCAAAATTTAATTATAAGCTACAAGAACTCATTCTAAAAGTAACACAAATAGCCCATAATATCGGTCAAGTAAAAGCGCTGATTACTTTACTTGATGAAAAAGCCCAAGAGAGTATTAAAATCGATCTATTTACCAATGAAATCGTTTCTACGTCTGCAATTGAGGGTGAAACATTATCGAGAGAGAGTGTGCGATCTTCTATAAGAAAAAAGCTAGATACAACATTTGATACACAACATGACAAATCAACGTATCATACCGATGCTCTTGCTGATATTCTTCTAGACACTATAGTCAATACGACACCTTTAACTTTAAGTCGTATTCATAAATGGCATATTGCTTTACTATCTCATACACCCAGTAAGTTTACAGATGTCAGACTTGGAGAATTTCGAGATTATGATGATATGCAAATTGTGTCTGGACCTATAGGAAAAGAGAAAGTACATTTCGTAGGCTTACCCCATAAACGAATAGATGAAGATATAAACGCTTTACTAGATTATATAAATACAAGTGAAGATGATGTTTATATTAAAAGTGCTATTGCTCACTTATGGTTTGTAACAATACACCCTTACGATGATGGAAATGGAAGAATTGCGAGAACGATAAGTGATTACATTGTCTCAAATAGCTTTGGACTGGAGTATAAATATTTTTCTATCTCTACAGCTATCGCAAAGGATAGAAAAAACTATTATAACAATCTAGAAATGAGCCAAAACATCATGCAAAACCCTAAGCTAGACCTTACAGCATGGATAGCATGGTATTTAGATAGGTATAATGATTCACTTCAAGAGACACTTGACTCTATAGATAAAATTATGAGTAAAACAAAGTTTTGGGATAAGCTTCGACATATCTCTTTAAATCAACGCCAACTCAAAGTTCTTAACAAACTACTAGAATACAATCAAGGAGAATTTCAAGGTGGACTTACAACGAAAAAATATGTTGCCATGACAAAGACTTCACCAGCATCTGCAAAAAGAGATATTCAAGAGCTTGTAAAATATGGATGTTTATCTCAGATTGAAGGAACACAAGGGAGGAATGTTAAGTATGAAATTCTTTATTAAAAAATTTATGTTTTGAATAAGATATAGAGGTATATTATTATCTGACATTTAGTAAAAAGTAAAATTATTTTGTTGGAAATAGGTTGGAATTTAATTTTTATCGGAATTCTTAAGAAGTTAATTAATAGGCTTTAAAGTAACTATTTTAGGGGTTTCTAATGGCTCCGGATACTGCTATTAAAACGCACCGAGATGACACCGAAAAACTATCTAATTTCTGTGTAAAAAATTCTAATACGCTTTTTGTCTAAAAATTGTTAAAATATGAACAGTTGTATTTCGAACTTGAAAGACGATCGTATATCCTTTATAAATCAAGTCTCTTGTATTCTCATCTTCAGCATAAAGACTTTTTCTACATCGCATTGGCATTTCAGACAATGATGCAATACTCTCTTTTAGCTTATTTGCAAATATATGTGCTTTATTTTTAGAATCTTGATTGGTGATGTAATCTATGATACTGTTAAGGTCTTGCAGTGCCTCAGGCTCGATAACAATGCGATAGTGCATTTATGATTTCAAAATACTATCAAATGCTGCATCGAGCGAGATACCCTCATTGTTATCAACATTATTGATGGCTCTGTTGACTTTATGCTTTGCTTCTTCAAGAGAGATCGTAGGAAAAGTATCATTTTCAAAAACTTCAATTTTATCTTTGGGTAAGATGTCGAGCAGACCCATTAATTTATCATAAATACTGTCATGGATATTGAGCTTTATCGTGTGCATTCAAATCTCCTCATAGTTTTCATATTATAACCAAAAATGCTCTCACGCAATTTCAGATCGTTGTTTCATAAACCCATAAGTCTCACTTAACTATGTCTTTCTCAATGATCACGATACGCATTACTATGATAACAAGGGAATTCGAGACAGCAGATGGAAGAAGTTACTAAAAGAGTCAAATCTTGAATATCCTACTACTTCATTTAGTTCACTATTTATAAGTACAAAAGTTCTCGCTATTTGTCTTTTTTCAAAATCAAGGGCAGTGTCATGAATGCTT
>JAYEGP010000217.1:0-2178 GCA_034659135.1 Campylobacterota bacterium | reverse complement strand
TAGAGTATCTTGTTGAGGGACATAGTTCAAATATCTTCAATGTAGGTTATGGTTACGGTTTTAGTGTGAAAGAGGTTATCGCAACCATGCGAGAGGTGAGTGGTGTCGATTTTAAAGCTGAGATTGCACAGCGTCGTGCAGGTGATCCTGGTGTTTTAATCTCTAATAATGACAAGATTAAAGCAACACTCTCATGGACACCTAAAAATGATGATTTAAAGTTAATTTGCGAAACTGCATTGGCGTGGGAAAAAACAATTTAATGAATTTTAAAAAAGTTATCCAAGAGCCTTTTTTTCATTTTATTATTCTTGGACTGCTTCTTTATATGTATTATGATGTGATGAGAGATGAAAACACTCAAGTTAGTAAAAAAGTGATTAGTGTCTCATCTTATGATATCGCGCATATTCAAACCTCTTTTGAAAAATTATGGCATCGGAAACCTCATAAAGCGGAGTTAGATGCCCTCATTCAAGAGCGCTATAATGAACAGATATTACTTGATGAAGCACTGGTCTTAGAACTTGAAAAAAATGATCGTGCCATAAGCACGCGTTTGATTGAGAAGATGCAGCATATTATGATGAATACAGAGCGTTTGGAAGAACCTACTGAAGCGATGCTTGAAGCTTATTATAAACAGCATCTCTATGCCTATGCAAAACCTGATCATATCTCTTTCTCACATGTCTATTATCAATCGCTAAACCCTGAGCAAGAACGTCAAATGAGTGCATTGTTCCAATCGCAAGGTATAGAGCCTAAAGATGCGAATCTCTTTGGGGATACTTTTGAACATGCTCATCACATTGTAGATATGAATTACTCTACATGTAAAGCGGAGTTTGGGAACTATTTTACCCAGCAGATCTACAAGCTTATGCCAAAACAGTGGCACGGACCAGTGCGCTCAAAGCTGGGGATGCATTTTATCTATGTTGATGAAACGACTAGCTCAGAAATCTATCCTTTTGATGAGGTTGAATATCGTGTTTACCAAGATTATCTGCATAATCGAAAAGCAAAAGCTTATCACGATGCCTTTGGAAAAATATCACAGCAGTATGAACTTAAGCGAGAGTAAGTGAAGTCTGTTGTTTATCTGATTGTGTTTTTTCTCAGTACACTTCACGCCCATCAAACCGGACTGTCGTATCTTCAAATTCAAGAAAACACGGATCAAAGTATCGCTGTTATCTATAAGAAACCACTTGAAGATGTTAATGCCCAAGACATCACGCTTCGATTTCCTCAAACGTGTCAACAAACCGCTAAAAGCGATATGAGTGTAGAAAATGGCTTTATCATCGAAAAGTATCCTTTGTGGTGTGGTGCATCAGGTTTGATGAATCAGCGTATCTGGATAGAGGGCTTAGTTGCAACAGATAAAGGAATGCTAATTCGTTATGAAAAAGATACCCATATCAAAAAGGCACTTTTACGTGCGAGTACCCCTTTTGTTGTTTTAAACCTTGAAAGCTCAAAGTTTCAAGTTTTTAGTGACTATCTTAAACTTGGAGTGGTGCATATTTTAGAAGGTATTGATCATCTTCTTTTTGTACTCTCTTTAATGCTTCTTATTAGCCGTCTTAAAGTACTTTTATATGCTATAACAGCTTTTACACTCTCGCACTCAATTACTCTGGCTTTTGGGATATTGGGTCTGGTAAGTGTTCCAGCTACTTATGTTGAAGCGATGATAGCTTTGAGTATTGTGTTTTTAGCCAGAGAGTTGGCTATTGGTACATCACACTCTTTTACTAAGGAGCATCTGCCTTCGCTTGCTTTTATCTTTGGACTTTTACATGGCTTTGGTTTTTCTTATGTTTTAAGTAGTATAGGATTGCCTCAAGAGGAGATTCCTTTAGCACTATTCTCTTTTAATGTAGGAATTGAACTGGGGCAACTATTTTTTATTGCCCTAATGGGGATACTTTTTTATTTTATTAATAAATTACTATATGCTAAGAGAGAAAATTTTTATAAACTTCTCTCTTACGCTATAGGATCTGTGGCTACATTTTGGTTGATTGAACGTACGGTGGCATTTTAACCCACCTTATGCAACTCATACTTATTAAAAACATCCATAGCCTCTTCCGAAGAGCTGTAGCTTAACACCTCACGTAAAAGCTTTGCTGCTTCGGCGCGAGAGCCTCCTGCATGTCCCATGGC
>JAYEGP010000216.1:0-11125 GCA_034659135.1 Campylobacterota bacterium | reverse complement strand
ATTGTAACCTAAACTTTATACTCTATAGATTAAAAGTGATAATAAACGTTACTTCATCATTGCGATTTTCTACTTGTCATTTTCGACTTAGTCGCATTTAACATCGCATCTGCTATTATTTGCTACTTTAATTATATAGGAGCTGTTTTGAGTCTTAAAGAGAATGTCGAGATGGTGAAAGAAGAGTTAAACTCAGAAGAGAAATTCTTTGAAAATGCGGTCAAAACAGAACGTTTTGTAAAAAAATATAAGACACTGCTTATTAGTGGTGTGGTGGTATTCGTTCTTGGTATTGGTGCCAATATAGCGTATGATGCAAAAGTAGCTAATGATATTGAAGGTGCCAATAGTGCTCTGCGTACACTTCAAACCGATAGTAGTAATGAAGCGGCAAAGGCAGAGCTAAAAGCTTTGAATCCTGAGCTTTTTGATGCTTGGCAGCTTTCAGAAGCATTAAAAACTAATGATGCTGAAGTTTTAGCATCATTACGTAGTTCTAAAGCTATCGCTGTAGGTGATATCGCAAGCTATCAAAATGCTGTTATAGGAAGTGATATTAAGGCACTTGAGGATTACAGTATGAAACCTCAAGCGATTTATAAAGATCTGGCACTTTTTGAACTTGCGGTACTGTTGATTCGTGAAAACCGAATTGATGAAGCCCATGCTAAACTTGAAGCCATTTCTAAAGAGTCTCCGATTTATCGCTATTCACAGCCTTTGATGCACTATGGAGTGAAATAGGCGTGAATTATAAAGCTCTCTTTTTTAACGCTACTTTTGCCTTGGCAATTTTTAGTGGTTGTAGTACTAAAGAGTATTATGAACCTAAGGTAGAAACTTCGGATTGGCCAATAAGCGGTCACTTAGACAGTGCTATTGTTGATAGAAATTATGATGGCGCTGTCTTAGAAGATGGCGAAATTGTAACACGAGATGGAGTTTCAGAGGTGAAACTGCCTAAAGATTACCGTTTTGTATCACAGAGCGGTGGTTGGATTGTCGCGGCGAAGATCAATGGTGATCTTTT
Organism: Campylobacterota bacterium; assembly: GCA_034659135.1. Lineage (GTDB taxonomy): Bacteria > Campylobacterota > Campylobacteria > Campylobacterales > Sulfurimonadaceae > S010-53. The sequence goes on along the minus strand of JAYEGP010000216.1, from coordinate 10,095 downwards.
ACTCATAGATGAGACCATTCCTAAGCTTCAGCAAAAATTTGAGCTTAAAAAAACCATTGCAGGGGCAAGTGTTCAAGATGACACCTTAGCCGTACTCTTTGCCAATAATGAAAAAGCGCTCTATTCGATTCAATCTAAAGAGCTTATCTTTAAAGAGCAAGGCAATCCTCCGAGTGCGGTTGATTCTCGGATTGTGAACCCTTATTTTTTAAATGAGTTAGTACTGTTTTTAACCCTCGATGGAAAAATCGATATTATCAACTCTGAGAGTAAAAAACTTTTACGTTCGATGATTGTGAGTTCGGAAGATCATTTTAATAATATTATCTATTTCAATGTTATTGATAACAACATGTTTGCAGCGACAAGTTACCGACTTATCTCTTTAGGCGATAAAGAGATGCGACAATCGTATGAGCTTCGCGACATTCTGTTCGATAAAGATGGGGTGTGGCTAAGTACCAAGCAGGGTGAAGTTTACTCCTTGACACCATCATTACAACTCAAGGCTAAAAAGAAATTTCCATTTGCCCACTTTTTGGGCATGATCGTAGGTAAAGAGAAAATCTACCTACTGGAGCGTCAAGGCTATCTGATCGAGATCGATAAAGCCTTGAAAGATTACAGAGTCTATGATGTTGATATTGAAGATGGCTATGTTTTTGTCTCAGATAGCTCTTTTTATTTTGATGATGCCTATATTGATGTCATAAAGTAATGCCCTCTGGTCCACTTGAAGCTTTTATAGAGTACATCACAGTAACAAAAGCTTTAAGTAAGCGGACTGTAGAAGCCTATCGTAGTGACTTAAATGCTATTGAAAAGCAGGCAGAGAAGCCTTTGATAGCACTGGACTCGATGCAGGTGTTAAAACTTCTAGGCGGCATTGAAAACCGTCATACCCTCAATCGAAAACTCTCCTGTGTCAACGCTTTTTTTGAATTTTGCTATAAAAGTCATTTTTTAGAGTCACCGATCAATTTTGAGCTCTCTAAACTCCCTAAGTCCTTGCCAAAGTATCTCTCTTTTGAAGCGATAACAAATGGAGTGAGTCTTATTGATACGAGTTCATGGTTAGGACTTCGTGATAGGGCTTTAATACTCTTTCTTTATGCTTCGGGACTTCGTATTAGTGAACTTTTGGAAATGAAGCTAAGAGACTTGGAGAAAAATTGGTTACATGTAAGACATGGTAAAGGAGAAAAAGAGCGACTTATCCCCATTGCTGATGAAGCATTACTGGCGTTAAAGGCGTATCAAGACGCTTCTCCTTTTGATACGGACTTGGTATGGCTCAACTATCTGGGTAAACCGCTAAGTCGCATCTCGGCTTTTAAAATCACTCAAAAATACCTTGGAGTCTCTCCACATGTCTTACGTCACTCTTATGCTACTGCACTCATTGTGGGTGGAGCGGATTTAAGAGTGGTTCAAGAGCTGCTTGGACACGCTTCACTCAATACAACGCAGATCTATACGCATCTACAGAAGCAGAATCTAAAAGAGACGGTACAGAGCTGTCATCCTATAGTTAATGAAAGTATTTAGCCTTTACATGTAAGGCTTATTGTATACTTGCACGAAATGATTTGGAGATCTATATTTGATAATGAATTATGAAACGTTTACGCGTCAAAAACACGCTTATAAGAATATGAACGAGATTGCCCCAGCCGCTATTGGAGTACGAAAAAAAGTACGCCTGTTTCAAACACTGCATGACTCAAAGATGAGTGCGATAGTGGCACTTTCACAAAAGAGCAGAGTGCTTTTAAAAGATGTTGCGATTTTAGAAAGTATCGTTGAAAAGATGGCAGTTTATGGTAATTGCAATTATGAAGAAAAACTATTGCTCATTGAGGGACCGCTCTGCTCAAAAGCGCGGGCTGCTTTAGAAGAGTTGGGCTGGGATATCCCGTAGATGCTCCTGTGTGATATTGGGAATACCTCGTATCATTTTTTCGATGGTAGTCATGATTACCGCGAAGATGTTAGTTCTTTCGATCCCTTTACATGTAAAGAAAAAGTCTATTATATCAATGTTAATGCCACGGTTGATGCCAAGCTAAAAGCATGTGATAACTGGATTGACTTGGCCTTACATGTAAAGTGGGAAAACTATTATGAGACCATGGGAATTGATCGTGTAATGGCGTGTGAAGCCGTCAGCACTGCTCTTGTTATTGACGCGGGAAGTGCTATTACTATTGATCTTGTCAAAGAGCGAAAGCATGAGGGTGGTTTTATCTATCCTGGAATCATAGCCATGAGCGAATGTTACACAAGACTCTCCTCACGATTGGAGTACTCATTTAACTTTGATTTAGATTTAGATAAAATGCCAAAAAATTCCCAAGATGCGATTACTTACGGATTTTTAGCCACGCTAAAAGCAGAAGTGATACGTCATGAGATGCCGATTATTCTAACCGGCGGAGATGCGCACAGACTCCTTAAAATATTTCCCGAAGCGAAGATCGATAGACTTCTTCTTTTTCGAGGGATGCAGACACTTATTAAAAAAGGCGAACCATGTTGACAGTGGCACTACCAAAAGGGCGTATAGCCGAAGATACTTTAGCAATTTTTGAGACCATTTTTGGTGAAAGTTTTGTTTTTGATGATAGAAAACTTATCTTAGAGACGCCGAATTTTAAATTTCTTTTGGTGCGTAATCAAGATGTCGCAACCTACGTCTATCATCAAGCAGCTGATATTGGGGTTGTAGGTTTAGATACTATTGAAGAGCAGGGCTTGGATGTGATTCGTCTTTTAAATCTTCAACGCGGACGTTGTCAAGTTGCCATTGGAATGCGAAAGGGTGAAAAGCTTGATCTGACGAAACCTGAGATCAAGGTCGCTACAAAGATGGTGAACATTACTAAGCGCTACTTTGCAGAACGCGCCGTTGCAGCAGATATCATTAAGCTTTATGGCTCTATTGAACTCGCACCGCTTGTTGGACTTGCGGATGTGATTGTTGACATTGTTGAAACAGGTACAACCATGAAGCAAAATGGTTTAGAAGTCGTCGAAAACATCATGGAGTCAACAACCTATCTCATCGCTAATAAAAACAGTTTCTTTGAGAAAAAAGGTGAAATTTTAGATATTTATGAAAAGATTAACGAAGTGATCAGCGCAGATTAACGCTGATCATCATTAAAACGCTCATCTAAGCGTGTAATAGCCGTTTCAAGATTCATGCGGCTCTGCGCATTAAGATCTCCCTCATCAGTTATAATATCGGTATTCATTAAACTACGTGTTGTCTTGTAAAGCAAGGCTGCCGTTTCGATCTTTTGACGTGATGGTATCGAATAGTTTCCAAAATCTTCACCTTCAATATGGACAATTCTACGCATAATGGCATTGTACTCATCAAGATAGACTTGAAGTGTTCTAAGGACTTCATCGAGTTTCTGTGTATATTGGCAGAGGGTCATGATCTTTTGGTTTTGAGCCATTTTTTCTACGTGCTGTATTTTGGCTGCTTCAAAGAGTGACTGTGCTGTGTTGAGATTGACCGCTGAGCGCCGGTGATAACGTGTTAGGGCTATAAAAAGACCGATAAGCGTTGGAATAAGGGTGATGAACACAAGGCCTTCAAGCATATCACCACGATTGGGGAGAATGAGATCCCCATAAAATTGAAAGATAGGCTCTAGCTGTTCACATGTAGGCAATTGATTTGGATTCATGGTGAGATTCATGGCTTGCATACCCAAAAAGAGGAGTATGGCAATGATAGCTAGGGCGGTGAAAACCCCTATAAAAATTGATGAGGCTAAGGCAGTGTTAATCTTAGAAATTTCCAAAGATGAAATCTCAGGAAGCTTCTCTTCAAAATGGACTTTGATATCTTCCATCTCATCATCAAGTTGTGTAATATCGGCACCTTTAAAGGTACAGTTTTGAATATTGAGGTAGGTGGTGTCAAAACGTTTGAGTGATTTTTCTAAAACATCATCACGTAAGTTTGCATATTTTGAGATATTTTCACAGACACGGTTGTCATTTTGTGCAATATCGCTATTGGCTTCATCAAGCATCTTTTGAGATGCATCTACGAGAGATTTTGCTTCTTTATTATTTTTAATCATGTTTGGGTACTTTAGTGTTAAGTTTGTACGAGAATAGTACAATTTAGCTTTATCTTCAATAGTTTTAAGTTAAAATAAAAAAAATGGTGAGGTGAGTGTGGGATTAGACCTTTATGCAAAAAGTGAGCATCTTTTAGGGATAGAAGCTGCAACAGATGCATTGCATCAGATTTATATCGATATTATAAAAAATTATGATGTTACTAAACTACTCGATATCGGTTGTGGTCGCGGTCTGCTGATGCAGAAACTCTCCTCTCTTACATGTAAAGGAATTGATCTTAGCCCCGTAATGGTTGAAGCGGCACAATCTCAAGGCTTGGATGTTACATGTAAGGATGTGAGTGAGGTCGATGAACGCTTTGATATCGCTGTAGCCGTTTTTGATGTACTAAATTTTTTAGAGCCAAGTGCTTTAGATGATTTTATGAGAAGCCTTGCCTCTATTTTGGAGGAGAATGGCATTTTTATGGCAGATATTAATACCTTGCATGGTTTTGCTAATGTGGCCCAAGGGGTTCTGGTCGTTCAGGATGAAGATCTTTTTTTAAGTGTGGATGCCCTGTTTGAATCACCGCTACTTCATACCGAATTTACGCTTTTTGAACGACAAGACAACGGCTTGTATGAAAAAGAACATGATAGCATTACGCAACATTTCCATGCGCTCTCATATTTCAAAAAGCAGAAGCATCTTAAATTAATTGAAAAAAGGAATATTTCGCTTTATGATAAAGATGACAAAACAGTGCTTATTTTTAAAAAGGTTTCAAAATGATTAAAATTGCAGGTCTACTTCTTTTTGTTGTTACTCTCTATGCGCAAGAGGGTACGACTTTTGTTGAGAACAATGAAAGTAATGCGTCTGAAAAACTTTACATCGATCACTTTATTGAAGGTGTTGATGACATGCATAAATATGTCTCTCATAAAGTAAAAGTGGTCTCTAGTAATGCGGATGAGCAAGTAACAGATTGGGCGTATGAAATAGATGGCAATGAGACAAGAGAGATGCGTAAAAAAAAGACCCCAAAAGATGGTAATGTTTCGGCGTCAATGTCAGATTACTTTAGTGATTTCTTTAAGGACGAGACCTATTTAAATGCTAATAATAAGAGCTATTTACGTGTACGTATTGGACCTGAGTTTAACATGCGAGAGCCTCATCAATGGAAGGCATCTTTTGGGTTTAACCTCAATTTACCCTATACAGAAGATTCTCTAAAAATCTTTGTCGGTGAAGATGTCGATGCAGACTTGAATGATAAGACACCTGACCCTAATGCTGCAGATCCTAGTGTGGGAATGAAATATTTTATTCCTGAATTTGTAGAGGACCTTGATATTGATTTTAGTGTTGGTATTACGGGAATTAACCCTTTTGTTCGGGGTCAAATCCAGTATCCTTTTGACTTTTATGATTGGCGTTTGCGTCCCGTTCAAGAGGTGCAGTACTCCATTGAAGATGAGATGGAAGAGGAGACACGAATGTATTTTGATCGTCGTATCTCATCATCAGAGATGGTACGTCTTTTTCTGAAACGCAAAAGTGAAACGCAAAAACTAGGTCAGCGTTATTCGGCTCAGATTTCCTATTTTAATACCTTAGCCTATGAGGTGGGATTTAACAACTATATTGCAGTTTCTGGAGATAGTCAGTATTTTAAAAACAATCCAGATTACATTCCTGATGGTCGTGAGCATAGCGGTATTGACAACTATCGTGTAGGAATGGTCTGGAAACAGCAATTTTTTAGAGAGTGGCTTTTTTATGAAATTGAACCTGTTGTTGAGTGGGATCGACGTTATCGTTTTGATGAAAACTATATCTTTAAAGCAACACTGGAGCTCTGGTTTGGCAAGATCTGATAAACAGCGATGGAATGAGCGCTTTGTAAACTTTCCCATGCCATCACATCCAAGCAAGATAGTCATCGACAATCTGAAACATGTTCAAGGAAAGAAGGTGCTAGATATCGCCTGTGGAACGGGTAGAAATAGTCATTATCTTCTCGAACTTGGGTTTGATATCGATGCGGTTGATCTTTCAGATTATGCACTGAATGCCTTACATGGTAACAGCAGACTCACAAAAATAGAAGCCGATCTCGATACCTATGCGATACAAAAAGAGCGTTATGATCTTATGCTAAATATCAACTTTTTAGGACGCCATCTTTTTGAAGGTATGATTCATGGGCTTAAGCAAGATGGGGTTTTAATCTTTGAGACCTTTATCATTGCCCATGGCGAAGCCTATACGCAACCTAGTAATCCAGATTACCTTTTACGTCATAATGAGCTATTAGAGGCTTTTAAAACCTTAGAAACGCTATTTTATGAAGAGCGTGATGATACGAACTTACGAGGCGAAAAGGTGAAAATTGCTTCATATGTGGGAAGAAAACTTTAAAGCAGTTTTTTCATCAACTCGATGTGGTAATTTTCTTGATAGTTGATAAAATTAAAAAAGGTCTCTAGCTCAGGATCTTCAACGGCTTCTGCCAACTTTCGACACTCCTCTTTAGCATTTAACTCTTCATCAATGCCATTCAAAATAAAAGCATTAAGATCGGTAATCTTATAGCTCATCTCATGGACTTCACGAGGAATGGCTAATAGACCAAGCTCAGCAAGCATGTTCCCAAAAGACTTTAGATGAAAATGTGACTCATCAACCAGATCTTGATAGACATCAAACTGTAAAAGCGAATCGGTATAGTTTTGCATATAAAAGTAGATTAAGATGAGTTCATACTCTTTATAGGTCTCTTCAAATAAAAAGAGAATAAGCGCGTCACGTTGCTGATGTCCTAACTCTCTGTTTTGATACTTCAAGTTTTTGTTAAAAGCCGTAATGGGTGCGTTACATGTAAGGTCATTTAAGTAGCTCTCAATAACAGATAAGAAGTAACGCTCATCTTCACGTATTCGAAAAAAGAGCTCTCCTTCGCCATAGTGTGACTCTATTGCGATGATATGCGCTTTAAGACTCTCAAGCGTTTTAAAAACATCATCATGCTTGATGGCGATAGGATTACGCTTATAGTTGTAGTAGATGTTATCACTACGGTAGGACTTTGCTATCCATTTAAGATGACGAAAAGAGATCTGCGATAACTCATAGAGCTTCTCTTTGATACGCGTATCTTTAATAGCAAAAGAGCTAAAAAGTAGGTGGAGCCAGAGTTCGTGTTTAGCTTGAAATAGATGCATCATCTTCCTTTAGGAATCAAAATTAGATAAAACATCATTCTATCTTGTTCTTTTGCTCCTAGTCAAATGATTTTAATCGTCGCGTAGCTAAGGCTATGCTCCTTATAAAATAATTCGACTAGGAGCAAAATAACATTGCTATAATTTATGTCTTATCTAATGTTGATTCCTTTATGTCACAGCTTTCGTTAATAGCGATTTTAGTCATATCTTCCTCTTTTCCATCTTCGCGGTTCTCAAAGTTTAAAAGTGCGGCGTCAAATGAGGTCAAGACCATTTCGGCACAGGCCTGCTGTGAAGCTGGGGCACTTTTGATCTGCTCTCTCATTAAAGCTGAAGCGCGTTTCGCGTTAGGAAGGGTGTCGTCTTTAATCATCTCAGTAAACATTGAGCCGAGTATTACGGTATCTTGACAACCATTTGTTGCATAGCCGACATTTTCAAGCTTCTCATCCTTTACATGTAAGTAAAAAATGACAAACTCTTGGGTCTTAGGATCGAAGCCCATACCAACGCCATTAGCAGGTTCAATCTGTCCATAGTTTTTGGGATGCATTAAGTGATCGATAATCTCATCGTTCAATTCTTTAGGGGAGTACTCTTCATTCATGTGCGGATTTTATCATAAGCTTCATGAAGTATAATCACCTTATGAATAAAAACAAGATGAAAAAAAATCAAAACTTTACGGAGAGTGCTTTTTTACCGACAACACGAGCGGAGATGGATGCGCTGGGGTGGAAGCAGTGTGATGTCATTTTAGTCAGTGGTGATGCTTACATTGATTCGCCTTTTATCGGTGTGGCAATGGTGGGACGTATCTTGGAAAAACTGGGCTACAAGGTGGGCATGATTGGTCAACCTGATGTCGATAGCATTGATGATATTGGTCGCTTAGGTGAACCGCGTCTGTATTGGGGTGTGAGTGGCGGTAGTGTGGATTCTATGGTTTCTAACTATACGGCAACAAAGAAGTTTCGTAACTCGGATGACTATACACCTGGGGGTAAAAATACCAAGCGCCCTGATCGAGCCGTTTTAGTCTATTGTAACTTGATTCGTCGTTTTTTTAAAAATACCGCACCCATTGTTCTTGGTGGGATTGAAGCGAGTCTGCGCCGCGTTACCCATTATGATTACTGGTCAAATAAACTGCGTAAGCCGATTTTATTTGATGCGAAAGCTGATATTTTGATTTACGGTATGGGTGAGATTGCGATAGAAGAGGTGACTAAAGCTTTAGCTGAAGGTAAGGAGTGGCGCGATATTCGAGGGGTCTGTTATATCGCTAAAGAGCCAAACTATGAGTTTCACCAACTCCCATCACATGCCACCTGTTTAAAAGAGAAAGAGAAGTACATTGACCTCTTTGATCTCTTTTATGATAACAATGACCCGATAGCAGCCAAAGGGTTGTGCGAAGAGGTGGATGGTCGCTATCTGATTCAAAATCCTCCTTGTGATTATCTTAATGAACCTGAAATGGATGCGATGTCAGCCTTGCCTTTTACCCGAGAACTGCACCCTTATTATGCAAAGATGGGCGCGGTAAAATGTTTGGAGACCATTAAGTTCTCTATTATGACCCATCAAGGGTGTTGGGGCGAATGTAATTTTTGCGCTATTGGTGTGCATCAAGGTCGTACCATTCGTACCCGTTCAGAAAACTCGGTTTTAAAAGAGGCTAAAGAGTTTTCTGAGTATAAAGACTTCAAAGGCATCATCTCTGATGTCGGGGGTCCTACAGCCAATATGTACGGCTATGAGTGCAATAAAAAGCTCAAGCTCGGTACCTGTGATCATCAGCGTTGTGTGGATGACACCCATCTGTGCAGTTCTATGAACGTTGATCACCGTCGAAATATTAATCTGCTGCGTCAGGTCAGAGAAGTTCCTGGAGTGCGTAAGGCTTTTGTCGCTTCAGGGGTGCGTTATGATCTCATCACTGAAGATAAGAAAAATGGCTACACCTATCTTAAAGAGATGGTCAAACATCATATTTCCGGTCAGATGAAAGTCGCACCAGAGCACACCTCTCCACATGTTTTGCACCTCATGAATAAACCAGGAAAACAGACGCTTATTGATTTTAAAAAGCTTTACGATAAGTTAAACCGTGAGAATGGAAAACAGCAGTTTTTAACCTATTATCTCATTGCGGCGCATCCGGGTTGTGAAGAGCGTGATATGCATGAGTTGAAACGTTTTACGAGTGATGAGTTGAAGATGAATCCCGAACAAGCGCAAGTCTTTACCCCAACACCGGGCACCTACTCAGCGGTGATGTATTACACTGAACGTGATCCTGTGACACGTCAAAAGATTTTTGTTGAAAAAGATACACGAAGAAAAGAGAAACAGAAAGAGATTGTGGTTAAAAAAGATGGATTTAAGAGTGGGTTTGCCTCTTAAGAAGCGTAAACTTCCCACCCTTGCCAGAGGACCAAACCAAAAAAAGCTAGTCCGATAAGTAATAGCTGTATCATCTTACTCTCCTGAAAACATCATCCATGAATACGCGGCAGTCATAAGCGTGACTAAACCTAATGAAATTACAATTGAAGTAAACATTTTTGACTCCTTTGATTATTTATTTTAGTAATTTAACTGATAAAAGTGTCTTTATTGTGTAGATACGCTATTATTGTAAGGGCACCTCTAAAAACCCTAGTAATCCTCAGCGATGATGAGAAATTCATAATCAAGGCAGTCATTGTAAGTCATAGCCGTAGCTATGGCGTCAATGACTAACGCAGAGTATGTGTTTCTCATCATC
>JAYEGP010000215.1:0-2201 GCA_034659135.1 Campylobacterota bacterium | reverse complement strand
CACTATTTGCCGAAGCGATGTCGAGTCGTGTATCACCAATCATCCAACACGACTCTTTCTTACATGTAAGCGCATCTATCGCTTTTAAAATCGGTTCCGCGTGAGGTTTGGGATTTTCAACATGCTCACGCCCGATCAACACTTCAAAATGATGCATCAATCCAAAATGCTCCAAAAGCTCTTGCGAATATTTGCCTGTCTTCGTCGTTACAATACCGAGTTGAAAATGTTGCGCCGCTAACTCTACGGCTTCGATAGCACGGGGTAACATCACCGTCTTAAGACACGAAATCTGGCGATAATGTTCTTTATAGGTTCCCACATAGTCCCAAACCAACTCCTCTTTTATGCCTAACTCTCGATACATCACATCAAGCGGATGACCGATAAGTGCTTTTATCGCTTCATCGTTCGGTGCTGTTTTATTGTAAAAACGGTATGAGTTATGAAAGCTCTCTAGTATCGCTTCGGTGGAATCAATAAGGGTTCCATCTAGGTCAAAAAGTATCGTCAATCTATCTTCTCCCACTCGATCTGATTATGCCAGATGCCGTTTATAGTGGGTCTAATATTTTTTATACTTCTGTCCACAATAGAGATGGAATTGGGGATGTAGAGAAAGAGATAAGGGTCATCCGCGACAATCTCAGCGAAAATATTTTGCTGTATCTGTGCAAGTTTGTCACGCTCAATGGTTCTCTGCATGGTTTCGATCAAATGATCGACATCTTTATTGTAATAACCTATAAAATTAAAAGCTCCCGGCTTATCATTATCAGAGTGCCACAAGAGATAGGGGTCAGGACTCAAAGAGAGCGCCCATCCTAAAAGAACGGTCTCAAACTTTCTTGGAAAAACAACCATATTTAAAAAAGCCTGCCACTCCATGATCCTCAGTGTGACTTTCACCCCGACTTGCGAGAGTTGCTGCTGAATAATCTGCGCCGCATAAGGACGTATGGAACTTGAATTTGAAGTAGCTATCTCAAAACTCAGAGGGTTCTCTTGAGAATACCCAGCCGCTTTTAACAGTGCTTTTGCTTTTTCAATGTCGCGTTTGGGTGGTGCCACGTTCTTATTAAAAGAAGCCCCACCAGGCAAGAAAGGGCCCGTGCAGGTTTGAGCATGCTTTAAAAAAAGTATATCAACAAGTTCTTGTCTATCTATGGCGAGTGACAGGGCTTGACGCACACGGGCATCTTGGAACTTAGGCAGACGAAGATTAAAGCCTAAATAGGTATACGAATGTGAAATCTGCTCAATGCTCTGAAACGTTTCAAAAAAACTCTTATCAACCTGACGTTCCAACTGCATCGCTTCAAGTGAACCGACATCGAGCTGACCCGATTTGAGCATTAAAAAACGTGTCATCGGGTCTGCTATCACATGAAAAGAGAGCGTCTCTATCTCTGCCTTACCTTCATAATAATTCTCATAAGCGCTCAGTTCAATACCTTTAGAGTGCTCTAGCTTTGCTAAAGTATAGGGTCCGGTTCCAACAGGAGCCGTATTAAAATCAGAGCCCATGATATTTTTTTCATTCTCTAAAAGATGCGCAGGTAATATCCCCATCATCCACGTTTCTAAAGCCTTAAAATAAGGCTCTTTGTAGGTCACTTTGAGTTGATACTCACTCATGGCTTCTACATTCTCAACCATTCGAAAGGTGGAAGTATAGGGAGAGACAACAGAATCGTCATTAATAAGTTTATGAGTAAAAACAACATCTTTAGCACTGAAGCTTTTGCCATCATGCCATAAGACATCTTTACGCAGATTAAAGATCAATGTCGTGTTATTTTCAAAGTAGAAGTCTTTGGCCAGATCACCGATAATTTTTGTACCATTTTCATCATATTTAACTAAGGAGCTAAAGATAAAACCAGCAATTTCAGAACTTCCAGCATCGGTAGCAAGAATAGGATTTAAACGTGAAGGATTCGCTGAAATATTGAGATGTAAGGTTGAAGCAAAAAGCTTACATGTAAGAATAAAAAGTAAAAGGTATAAACGCATCAAAACTCTTTTTTCCGCGATTATAACATAGGAGTCTATTGAAGATGGTGATGCCCAGAGAGGACACCAAAGAAACGATTAACGTTTAGAGAATTGAGGAGAACGACGTGCTTTACGTTTACCTGGTTTTTTACGTTCAACAACACGTGAATCACGCGTCATCATACCTTCAGGTTTTAAGATAG
>JAYEGP010000214.1:0-2218 GCA_034659135.1 Campylobacterota bacterium | reverse complement strand
AGTCACTAAAGATGAGCTTACATGTAAACGATAAACTTCAACAACACGCTACCTATGATCTGATGATTTATAAACCTCTAGCGATGCTAGAAGAGATTAAAAGCTTTATGAGACTCGAAGATGGCGACATTATCATGAGCGGTACCCCTAAGGGCGTGGCAAACTATAAACTCGGTGATATCTTTACATGTAAGCTCTATTCTAAGGACAAGCTCCTTTTAGAAGCCAGATGGATTGCCCAATAATGACAAAACGTTTTACTGATGAAACGCTTTTTGAGATGATGCAGTGGCTACAGACTCAAGAGGGTGACATGATAGCGTTTGAACTGCTTAATCCTGATTTGGGTCGGCATCACTATAGCGGTACTCTTCTTACATGTAAAGATACTGCGTATCGCTATCGTAGCTACAAGGCCCTGAGTGATCTTGCCGAACTTCTCTTTTGCAACATGCTGACACCCCAGATAGTCACCGAGTGTTGTGTGCGCATTCGCTTTGAAAAGCTCACTACTACGGAGAGTTTTCATCTCACTACCGACACAGCAAAAGAGGAGAAATATGGCACCGACTCTAAATTCTCTGCCATCAACAAAAACGAAGAACCCGCTTTTTTTAGTGCGTATCTCAAAGCCTTGCAAAGTGTTAAAATTGAAAATCGAAAACAGATTTTAGACCTTGGCATTAACACAGGAGATGAGTTTGAGCTTATCAAAACACTCTTAAGTCCATCAGCGTTCAAGGCCAAGAGCTTCATAGGAGTAGATCACTCTAGCTCAGCGATAGAAGAAGCCAAAAGACGTTTTAGCTCAAGCAATGTAGCCTTACATGTAAAGGATATTAACGCCCTTGACGCATTAACTCTAGGGCGCTCCGACCTGCTCATCTCCATAGGAACACTTCAAAGTCCCGGTATCGCCTTTAAACCCTTTTTTATGAAGCTGGTACAAAACTATCTCACTCCTGATGGTGCCATCATCTTAGGCTTTCCCAACTGCCGCTGGATGGATGGCGAGATGATCTACGGTGCCAAAGCCCCAAACTACAACTACTCCGAACAATCCCTACTCTATAACGATGTCATCTTCTGTAAAAAATACCTCCAACAGCATAAATATCGTGTCACGCTGACAGGGAAACAGTACCTCTTCTTAACCGCTACAAAAATATTACCAAAATGTAATTAACTCGTAATCATTTAGAAACCTATCTCTCCTACAATCAGGGCTAACTAAATTTTCAGGAACCTTACATGAATATTTTAAACCGCAGAGAATTTTTAAAAATATCAGCACTAAGTGCATGTACCCTCATGATTTCAACAGGCTTAAGTGGCTGTAATGATGACAACGACACTCAAAATATAGCTTTTGATCACGGTGTAGCTTCGGGTGATCCTCTGAGTGATAAAGTCATTATCTGGACACGTGCCACCCCTTTAAAAACTATGGAAAGTATTGATATCAATTATGAGGTATCAACAACAGATGACTTTAAAAATGTAGTCCATAACGGTGTTTATAAGACTAACGCCGACCAAGATTATACGGTTAAAATCGATCTTCAAAATCTTAGCGCGGGAACAGTCTACTACTATCGATTTAAGAGTGGTGGTATCAGTTCAGATATCGGAAAAACAAAAACCCTTCCTGTAGGTTCAGTTTCACAAGTAAAAATGGCGATCTTCTCTTGTGCCAACTATACAAATGGCTACTTCAACGCTTATATGGAAGCTTCTAAAATTGAGGAGCTTGACGTAGCCCTTCATCTGGGTGATTATATTTACGAATATGGGATGTTTGAAAAAGATGGTGTGACTCCAGCTTACGCTACGAAAAATGCTGAAAAAATTGAGAGGGTTTTATCAAGTGACAATGATACCGAACTCTTTAGTCTGGACGATTATCGTAAACGCTATGCACTCTATCACACCGATGAAGGTTTAAAAGCTCTGCATAAAGCGTGTGCGATGATCCCGGTCTGGGATGATCATGAGATTGCCAATGATACCTATGAAAATGGTGCCCAAAACCACAATGAGGGTGAGGGAGACTTTGCTACACGTACAGAATACGCCCTGCAAGCCTATTTCGAGTGGCTGCCGATTCGCCCTGTAACAGATAAAAAAGAGATCTATCGCAGTTTTGATTTTGGAGACCTGCTCTCACTGCATATGCTTGAAACCCGTATTATCGGACGCAATAAACAGTTAAGTTACA
>JAYEGP010000213.1:0-2228 GCA_034659135.1 Campylobacterota bacterium | reverse complement strand
GTGTTCTCTCTACAGTTGGTACGCTACACAATAGTGCCTCTGCTATTTTTTGATCACTCCAATCAGCGTGTTCATCACATAGCAGTAAAACTCTCGCTCGTGTCTGTACCCTTGCTCTACTTTTACCTAGCCCTTTCCAATACTAAGAACGGTACTTGCTTGTAGCTCCAAAAAAGGGGCAACAATGAGTAATAAACTATTACAAATCTTTAAAGAAGAGATATCCGAACAAGGCAGAAAACAAGCAAGGCAATATAGCTTACCCGTTATGATGTATTTGTCCGTTATAGCAATCTTAATGGGAGCAAAAAATCCAATAGAGATACACCAATGGATGAAAAATAACGGTAAAAGAAAAGAGATAAAGAAACTACTAGGTGTAGAGTTTTTTAAAGCTCCAGGCAAGTCAAGAGTATATGATTTTTTTGAGATAGTAGATAAAGCTGAATTGGAAAAAGCTTTTCGTAGATGGATACGAATATTTGTAGATATACCAGAACATGCAGTAGCAGCAGTAGATGGTAAAGTTTTAAGAGGAAGTGCTAATGCTAAAGATAATGCAGTATCAGTTTTATCTGCTGTCCTAGCAGAGACAAAACTCATCATTGCCCATAAAGAGATAGAGAATAAGTCTAATGAGATACCAGCATTCCAAGAACTCATAGGTGAACTTGATGAGACCTTTAGCTATGGGTTTGATGCTTTAAATACCCAAAAAAACTCTAAAAAAGGCGGTTAAAAGCGGTTCAAAGTTTGTCGCAAAAGTAAAAAGCAATCAAAAAGCCCTACTATCTTTGCTTAAAGAAATAGAGGAAGTTTCATCTATAGATTCGAGCTTTCAAATGGAAGTTAAACAGTCTAATGATTTGATACAAAGAAATGTATATGTATATCAAAACTGTATATATCCGTGGGATGGTATTTTTATTCACTCTGTAATTAGAGTTGATAAAATTGTTAATTGTAAAGAGACAATTACACATTATTATATTTCAAATGATATAGACAGTGCAGAATCATTTTTACAAAAAATATTACAAGAGTGGAGCGTTGAGACGATGTGCTGTGAGCGAAGCGAGGAAATACTCTTGGGGTGCACTTTTATAAAGATACCGCACTTGATGAAGATAAATGTAAAATCAATAAAGGTGCATTTAGTTTTTCGATTTTAAGAAGCATAGTAATCAACATACTTCATCTTAATAAAATTCAGAATATTGGCAGGAAAATAGTTGACACTACTCAAAATTTAGCTGAGGCTTTAATGCTTTTTTCTTTAGTTAGGTTAGAATACGGTTTTATTAAATAGCTATTAGTATTGGAAGGGGCTAGGTCTAAAAGATTTATTCTTTAGTTTTTGCACTAATTTTTGTAGATTTTCATCCAAACTTTTTTTATATTCTTGCCAACTTACTTTATCTATTCCTACTGCCTTGTTTCTATCAAGGTTATGGTAGCAATCTTTCAAGAACTCACCATTCAAATAGTGAGACAGGCTCTCAAATTGAAATGTTTCATTCTCTTTAGCACACTTTGATATAGAAGATAATTTATACAAAGTGTTATTCAACTCTGAGTTTGACATTGTTAAATTTATCTCCTTTCGTTATATTGTAAATCCCTTCGAGTGGTCTGTTTCAACCTCAATAGGCATTACCCTATTTACACCTCTACTATGAATTTATCCGACTACCTTAGTAAATTATCACCTAACCTTTTAGGCTCTAGTGATAACATTCAGAATTACTAAGGTTCTCCCAAGTTCCAAAATAATCAATTTGTTTACCCGCTATGGACTTAGACCCCGACACCTCTGTATAAGCTAACCTTTTAATTTGGGTTGTGCTAAAACTTGAAAAACACACTCTATTTGCTTATAGCAGTTCTGACTTCCAGCAAATGAAAACTTTGGTCAGGTGTAATATGGAATATTACGGGGCTCAACACCTTCACGCCGAAGCATTACGGCTGATAAACTCCCTTACTACAGCTTCAGACTATTTGTTACCTCCTAATCTGTGTAGTTCGGTACCCAACTAGTGGCTAACCTTTATAGGGGCTGGATTATCCAGCTTGATTGCCTTAGCTTTGCTTGGCGCACTCATTTTTAACCCTCAATAAATCTCTTTTTCGCCATAATGCTTCTCTTAATTAAGGTTGAAAAAGATGATAAACAGAAAAAAGATATATAACCCCGAATCACAAGAGCACGTCAATGATCGAAAAAT
>JAYEGP010000212.1:0-2234 GCA_034659135.1 Campylobacterota bacterium | reverse complement strand
AATTTACGCCTATGATATAAAAAAAATCCAAAAAAAAGCTTAAAATATTCTTTTTAGCGTTACTTTAGTACTCCTCGTTGGTAATCTTCTTGTAGCGATTTGTTTAACCAATACGCCACACTTTTAAATGAGGCATTCTTCTTTCCATCTTCGTTTTCAAGATTTTTCGGATACTGGACTGGAGCCCTAAATGCTAAATTTAAAAAACATACTACCTCTATTGAGTTACGCTTAAAGTTTAGAGTAAATTATTTTCGGAAGGTTAATGAGAAGGATTTTAAGAATTGAAAAAGCCCGAAGGCTCTTTACTAGAGTCGTGATTCGTAACGACGCATCATATAAAGACGCTTAAGCATCTTTTTACGCGCACTGATTTTTTCTTTCTTGCGTTTGTCTGTATCTGTTTCATGGAAACGACGCGCACGAGCTTCAGTAACGATTAGGTTACGATCAGTTTGCTTTTTGAAACGGCGGTACGATGCATCGAAATTGTCATCGTGTCGAAGAATAATTCCTGGCATATCACATCACCCACTTTCTGTTAAAATTTTTGGACTGGAATTATAACAAGATTTATCATTTTATGCAATCTTACATGTAAAGCCGTTATATTATGGCTATGATTTCTCAAGACTCCATCGAGGCTCTAAAAGCCCAACTTGATATTGTTGATGTGATTGGTAGCTATATTGAGATCAAAAAAGCAGGAGCAAATTTTAAAGCACCCTGCCCCTTTCATGATGAAAAATCTCCAAGCTTTGTTATTAGTCCAGCTAAGCAGATCTATCACTGTTTTGGCTGTGGGGCGGGTGGAGATTCCATCAAGTTTACCATGGAGTATGAAAAGCTGAACTATCCCGAAGCGATAGAAAAGCTTGCTGATACCTATAACTTTACACTCCATTATGAGAACAACAAAGGGCCAAAAAAAGAGAAATCTCTGCTTATCGATAAACTCGGTGAGTATTACATCTCACTCCTATCGAAAATGCCTACAGCACTAAGTTATCTTCAAGAACGTGGTATTTTCGAATCGAGTATTGAACGGTTTGGAATTGGATATGCTCCTGCGTCACAGCAGAGTATCGGTTTTTTAAAACAGCAGATGTTTACTATGCCTGAAGCCATTGAGCTTGGTGTCATCGGTCAGGGAGAGAGTAATATTTATGCCCGTTTTATCGAGCGTATTACCTTTCCTATTCACACAACTAACGGCACGTTAGTAGGGTTTGGTGGACGTACTATTACCGGGCATCAGGCCAAATACGTCAACTCTCCACAAAGTCGCATCTTTAATAAATCACGTCTCTTATATGCCTACCATCTCGCTAAGGAGACAATCTATCGTAAAAAAGAGATGATAGTCACAGAGGGTTACCTTGATGTTGTCATGTTGCATCAGGCAGGATTTACTCAGGCAGTGGCAACATTGGGAACTGCGCTGACATCCGATCATCTACCTCTATTACGAAAGGGAGATCCTCGTATCATCATGGCTTATGATGGCGACAATGCGGGTCGTGCTGCAGCTTTAAAAGCCGCGCGACTACTGAGTGCCTCAGGTTTTAATGGCGGGGTTGTTCTCTTTGAGGGAGGACTCGATCCGGCAGATATGGTTAAAAGTGGTCAGATGGAAGCACTGAATCATCTCTTTCATAAACCCTTATCCTTTATCGAGTTTGTTCTCACCCAAACGCTTCAAAACTATGATTTACGTGATCCCAAAGCCAAAGAGTCGGCACTTCATGAATGTGTTGGATATCTTAAGACCCTCTCTGCTCTACTTCAAGAGGAGTACCGTCCTTTTCTTGCTTCCATTTTAGGAATCAGCCCCTCCTTGGTACGATTGAGCCGTGCGACAACGACACAAGCTCCTGTTCAGTTAAGCAAACATGACATCTGGGAGCTAAGTCTTATTAAAACGCTCATCGAGTATCCTAGCTTTACGAATCAGATTCTCGATTATATTAAACCTTCACTCTTACAGTACCATCGTGAAGAGTTTGAACTCGCACTTGCCAATCAACTCAATGATCCGCGTCTTATGGCCATCAGTGTCGATACCCAGATTAATGCCTTTAACAGTGACGATATCTTGAAATCAGAGCTGATTACCTTCTTAGGAAATTACTACAGTCGAGAATTAAAAAAAGTTATGTCACAAAATACGCTAAAATTCGAAAAGAAAACGTTTTTGATACGATCATATCGTGACAAAATTCAAAGATTAAAAC
>JAYEGP010000211.1:0-2248 GCA_034659135.1 Campylobacterota bacterium | reverse complement strand
CTAAGCTCTTACATGTAACTCTGGTGCCCTACCAAGGATAACAATGAAAGCAATCGCACTCTTTAGTGGCGGTCTCGACTCAACACTGGCTATGAAACTCATCATCGATCAAGGTATCGAAGTGCTCGCATGCAATATAAGTACCGGCTTTGGTGCCACAAAAGATCGTCAAGCACATATGCAAAGCATGTGTGATCAAGTCGGTGCCAAACTCAAGATCATCGATATTCAAAATGAGTACCTACAAGATGTTCTCTTCTCGCCAAAACACGGTTATGGTAAACATTTTAATCCCTGTATCGACTGTCATGCGAAGATGTTTGCCGTCGCTAAACGTCTTATGGAAGAGGAGGGTGCCAGCTTTTTGATCAGTGGCGAAGTCTTAGGTCAGCGCCCTATGAGTCAAAATTCAGATGCTTTAAAAACGGTTCTTAATGAAGGAAATGTTGAAGGATTACTCCTTCGTCCTATGAGTGCCAAATGCCTTGAACCGACCATTGCCGAAACACAAGGCTGGGTAGAGCGTGACAGACTCGAAGGTATCAGCGGACGTAACCGTGAACGTCAGATGGAACTCGCAGGGGAGTTTGGACTTACAGACTATGAGAGTCCAGGCGGCGGTTGTCTTTTGACTGATGAGAACTTTGCTAGAAAGATGCGTGACTTTACAGCCCACGACACTTTTGAGGTTCGCGATATTCCTGTTGTCAAATATGGTCGTCAACTTCGTCTACCCGATGGTGCAAAGTTGGTTATTGGGCGTAATCAAGAAGACAATGCTCAGATTGAAGTGATCGAAAATGACAAATACGTGCACATCAAAACCGACGGCATTCCTGGTCCCCACTCCTTACTATCTCGTGATGCAAGCGAAGCCGATAAGGCACTGAGTACCAAACTGGTTCTCACCTACTGTAAAACCAATGCCGATTCGACCTATACACTTGATTATGAGGGGGAGTCCGTTGAGGGTTCTCCTTTTCAAAGTAAAGATGGCTTTACACAATATTTTGTCTAAGCATAGTATACTTAGGAAATATTCACTAATATAAGGAGTTTTCATGGCAGGCGTTCACTTTTCATTTATGGATTTTCCCGGACTTATTCAACTAAACATGGGTATTGCAGAGCGACTTGATGAAAATCGTTCAGAGAGTTTCACCCTTCTAATTTGTGACTTTAGCGATGTAGAGATGGAAGTTATCAAAGAGTGTTTAAAGCAGATACTCCGTACATCTGATGCCATTGTACATTTTGATCACTACTACTTTTTTGTTCTTCCTTATACCGATAAATATGGTGCTACTATTGTAAAAAATATGTTTGAAGAGTTTTTCAACATCTATATCAAAGCCTCAACTGTGAGCTATCCTATCAATGGCGAAAACCCTCAAGAACTTCTAGAAGCCCTGCAGGCTAAAACAAAAAAAGAACACAATATCTATCTAGATTGCTTAGACAGTCCAAAGTTTCCGTCTGAACTAAAACGGTAATAACCTGAGTTTCTCAGGTAATCCAGAGACTCTTTTATCTCGCAAGAACGTCGTGAATTCTTTGTTTTCAAAGACTTACAAGGTTCACTTAACGGACATTTAGGACACGCTAACTCTTGAACCTTTGAAACAGAAATTTTTTCATTCTCAACTACAGGTTTGATATCTTTCTTAGAATACCTTCGAATAAACGCATCATCTGGTAAGCACTTTAAACGCTTACGCTCACGTATCGCTTCACTTATTGTGTTAAAACTACCGATAGTTATTTTTTGTAGCCCGTCCTCACTAAAAATTCGAGACTCCAATCCTGTTTTTTTGACTATATTCATGAAATAAGGAGTTAAAGAGCTCTCAAGCTTATAGCTCATAAGCTGAATCGTATACTCCTCTGCTAACAGAGCCTTACATGTAAAGAAAATAAAAATAATTAATCGCATAAAAACTATATCGACTAAATCTATTGATTCATAAAACAATAGATTAAGATGAGAATTTGTATAATCACACTCCCAAAACACCAATGGGGCATTAGCTCAGCTGGGAGAGCGCTTCGCTGGCAGCGAAGAGGTCAGCGGTTCGATCCCGCTATGCTCCACCACCACATAATATAACGTCCCCACCTATAAAGACCAGTAAACAAAGTTTTCTTATTCCACTATTTTCCAATACTACGCAGAGGGCAGTCATTAACATAATATTATAAAAGTCAAGAGAATTTCCATTATGTTAAGTAATATAAACATTACTATATT
>JAYEGP010000210.1:0-2248 GCA_034659135.1 Campylobacterota bacterium | reverse complement strand
CAATGGAAAAAGCCCAGGCAAGCTGTACCATACCCTCTTCAAAGTTATACATGTAACTGACTCCTGCAACCAGTAAAAAACCGATACCAAACCAGAAAAGCACAAAAGAGGCCGTGACTATTTCAAGTCCAACCAGAGCAATTCCAGCAGCTAAAAGATAGGTCGTATCGATAGGGGCAATGATCATGAGCTAACCTTTGGTGTTGTTGCTTTAGCTAAAAACTCACTAATCAAAGAGAGACTTCCAGCAAGTTCTGTCGCTTCATAAGGTACCACAATCTTATTTTGACTCTCAGAACTCGCAATTCCACTAAAAGCACTGATACGATCCTTAGCCAGTAAAAACTCTGCCGCCGAACCATTTTGAATCATGGCGCTATTAAGCAGTTCCATCGCTTGTTTCTGACCTTCAGCCGTGGCAATCTCTTCATAACGCTTAGCATCTGCCATACGCTCAATCGCTTCTGCTTCTAAAAAGACCTTCGCTTTCTCTCCCTCTGCTTCACGTATCACCGCCTCTTTATTCGCCTGTGCTGTCAGTTCAATCGCTCTTTTTTCACGCTCTGCACGAAGTTGAGACTGCATCGCCTGCTCAATTTCATCAGGAACAGAGATATCAGCAATCTCTACACGCATCACTTTCACGCCCCAATTGGCAACTGCGCGATCCAGTTCAGTAAGAAGTTTTGCATTAAGCTGTTCACGCGAACTGAGTGAATCATCTAAAGGAAGCTGACCGATCTCCGAACGTAAAGTCGTCATGGCCAGATTGGAGATAGCATATTTTACATCTACTACGTTATAAGTCGCTTCTTTACCGTTAAGCACCTTAGCAAAAACAATCCCATCAATACCGATAACAACATTATCACGAGTAATGACATGCTGTTTTTCAATATCGATGATCTGCTCTTGAATCGTCAGTTTATTACGAATGGAATCTATAATGGGAATAATAATATGGAATCCTCCACTAAGTTCACTATGAAACTTACCCAAACGCTCCACAACATAAAGACTTGATTGCGGTACGATTGTGATACCTTTAATCGCCAATATAATGGCAAAAAGTATTAAAACACCTGTTAATGATAAGACTTCCATGAGAATCTCCTTTTAAAATAACTAAGCTATTCTATACACATCCCACTTATATATTCCCACTTTTAAATAAAAGAGAAGCTATTAGCTACAAGGCAGATATCCGTAGGAGCTATGAATAGCTTCAAGGGTATCTAACGCAATAGATGATAGCTTCTCTTTTACCCGTAGGGCGAGTATATTGCATCATATTGCTTCGTTAAAAATCCTTGAAGCTACTCGTAGCTCCTGCGGACTTTCGCCTTGCACTATGACGCAATATACTCGTTTAAAAGTGGGAATATATAAGTGGGATGTGTATATCACGATATCATTGCAAAAAAGTATTCTGAGGTTTGATTGACAAAAGTACATCCAACTTGTTATACTTGTCATACATATAATACAAGGATATATTATGTTATCAGTGAGACTAGAGCGTTCCATGGAGACAAAACTTGCAAACTTAGCAGAAGCTACACAAAGACCAAAAAGTTTTTTTGTCAAAGAAGCACTTGAAAACTACCTTGATGATATGATAGATTACTATGAAGTACAAAAACGTTCTGAAGCTAAAGATAGAAATCTCATCAGCGTAGAAGAGTTGGAAAAATCACTTGGCCTATAAGCTTCTATTTGATGATAAAGTTTTTAAAGATTTAAAAAAAATAGATAAGAGTTGGCAAAAAAAGATTCTTGAATCTATCAAGAATCAACTTGTAGACAATCCCTATATCGGTAAAAAGCTTGTTGGCAATCTTTCAAGCTACTATAGATATCGAGTCAATGATTACAGAGTTATCTATGAAATTAATGAAAATGAGATTGTACTCATCATCATTAAAATCAAACATCGAAAAGATGTTTACATGTAAGACTTAGGAATCAGAATTGAATAAAATGTAAATCTTAGGGATTGCTATTTTAGTTCTAGTCACACTATTTTATGAGGAGCATAGCCTTAGCTACGCGACGATTAAAATCGTTTGACTAGGGCTAAAAGAGTACGCTAAGATTTATGTTTTATTTAATTTTGATTCCTTATAACTAATTTCAAGGTTGATTAGGGTCCTTTTTGTAGAGATATGCAGCACCTGAGTTTTTAATTGAGGTAGTATCTCTTCCGTGAGCACCAACGATAATATTATCATTGTCAATATCTACACTC
>JAYEGP010000209.1:0-2250 GCA_034659135.1 Campylobacterota bacterium | reverse complement strand
ATTATGACCATATTATGCGACCCTTTAAACAGTACGTACTCCAGGCACTCAAACTTTACAATAAGTTTGAAATTGACACCATCGCTCCTCTTCATGGTCCTATACTACGCACCAATCCACAATATTATATTGATAAATATGCGGAATGGAGTTCTGAGGCAAAGTTTAGAAAAAATGACTTTGGTAAAAAAATGTTCTCTATCTTTTATATCTCAAGTTATGACAACACGCATCGTATGGCTGAAAAGGTGATGGAAGGTGCGGATAGTGTTGATGGGATTGTTGCAAGTATGTATGACCTCTCCTCATTAGAAGAGAGTAATATGATCGATCTGCTTGAAGAGTCTGATGCGGTTATTATCGGCTCGCCAACGATTAATGGTGATGCGGTCAAGCCGGCTTGGGAGCTGCTATCGTGTATGAGTTTTTTAGAGAGTGGCGGTAAAATAGGCGGTACTTTTGGCTCATACGGATGGACGGGTGAAGCGCCAAATATGCTGCAAGACCGTATGCGGGGCTTGAAGTTTAGACTGCCTACGGAGCCTCTTAAAGTCAAACTTATTCCTAGTGAAGATGAGCTTGCGCAGTGTTATCACTTTGGCAAGGATATCGCTGAAATTGCTATGGGAAAAATGGTGGAGATGGAGTTATGACCTTAGATGAGACAATAATGTACGAAGATGTACGTGAGCTTCTGGCTGCACATGCCATTAACGGTCATGCTAAATATATCTTAGCACCTCATGTTGCACGGGTTTCACTAGAGATGAACCATCTTTATGAAGACTTAGGCTTCAAAAGCCGCACCCAAATGGGTAGGTTTATGAAAAAGAACTTTCCAACCTTAGCTGCGCAAAAAGCCAAAGAGAAACTGTGGAAGAAGTTTCTTTATGATGAGATCGGTGCTGTTGCTCCGGCATGTGCTACATGTAAGGATCAAGATACCTGTTTTACCTGTATCTTAAAAGAGATGAGCGCATGACAACACCACAAATATCAACTACAGAACTTTATAAACATCTCAACACCTTAATTCAAACCGATACGCCTGTTTTTATCCACGGAAGCCCGGGAATAGGAAAGTCATATATTGTCGCTGACGTAGCTGAAAAAAGTAATCTTGAACTCGTAGATATTCGACTTTCGCAAATGGATCCTGTTGATCTGCGAGGTGTCCCTTCGATTAAAGAGGATCAAACCGTCTGGATGCCTCCTGTTTTCTTTCCTAAAGATGCAGACTCTGAAGGTATTTTGTTTTTAGATGAGTTGAATTCTGCTCCACCTTCGGTACAAGCAGCGATTTATCAGTTGGTACTAAACCGCAAAATGGGAGAGTATGAGCTTCCAAAAGGGTGGCGTATTGTCTGCGCGGGTAACCGTGTGAGCGATAGAGGCGTTGTTTTTAGACTGCCGACTCCATTAGCAAATCGTATGGTGCATCTGAGTGTGCAAGCGCGTTTTGATGACTTTAAGCTCTTTGCAATTAAAGCAGGTCTTCATGCATTTGTCATAGGATTCTTAAGCTTTAGACCCGATCTTCTTTCGACGGAACCTGTAGTTGAAGATGATGCGAATCCCGCTTTTGCAACACCAAGAAGTTATCATATGCTCTCAAATATTTTAGCGGCAAATGGTGATATTAATGCGATCGCTCCTATTATCTATGGCACAATAGGTTATAGCGCTGGAATTGAGTTTGTGTCGTATGTTAAAGTCTATGAAGATCTACCTGATATTGCATCGATTTATGAAGGAAATTATCCAGAAGTACCTAATCAACCCGCACTTTTGTATGCTTTGGTTTCGGCATTAGTTGAGTATTATGAAAGCAGTGAAACGCATAAAAAACATCTTTTTGCTTTTAGTGAGACCTTGCCAACAGAGTTTGGCGTGATGCTTATTAAAGATGTCATTATCAAAGATGAATCTATTGCTACCTATGACTCTTTCGATGCATGGTTAGAAAAGTATGGAGAATATATTATTTAAGTATTGGTTAAGAACCGATACTCCACTTGTTTTTTTTCTCACCAATCTGCCATTTGTTGCTGGTATCACCGATACTCCAGCTATTTTTTTTCTCACCGATTTGCCATTTGTTACTGGTATCACCAATCTGCCATCTGTTTTTGGTTTCGCCAATAACCCATTTGCTAGTGCGTGCCATAATAAACACCTCTTGTATTGATATATCTAAGTGTATTAGTATAACATGAAATCTTACAAAATTGTTAGGTTTTTAAAAGCTAA
>JAYEGP010000208.1:0-2253 GCA_034659135.1 Campylobacterota bacterium | reverse complement strand
ATTTCTAGTTCATATATATCATTTGAGCAACCAATGACTTTAGATTCTAAACTGTTTGATGCAAATAAGGAGCCCATTGCTAAATTAACTGATGCAGCATATGAAGAAGTAGTGGATTTATTTAAGAAAATGAAGTGCTAAAAGTGTCACTAAGAATGGTCTGAATAGCTTAAAATAGCATAAGTTTGAATTTTATAACACCAATTGGTATAGGCAATGGATATTTAAAACGTAGATATGAAATTTTATGTAGTGATAAACCGAAAAAAAGTTAATCTCTTAATATTGCTTTGATATAATTTCTTAGAGTTATTCAAACAAAAAGCTGTCAAAATGATACGAAATATATTCAAAAAGACGAAACAGAGTCATAAGTTCAAGGACTACATTGAAAAATATAACATCTCTACTGAATTTTTAAATGTTAATCGAAAAATGGTATCTCGTGCAATGTTAGTTGGTTTTTTCATTGCTTTTATTCCGATGCCTTTACAGATGGTAGCGGTGTTAGCCGTACTTCCATTTTTTAAATTTAATGCCCTTATTGGAATTGCTATTGTTTGGATTACGAACCCTGTTACTATGCCGATGATCTATTATGTTGAGTACATAACAGGGAATGCACTTTTAATGCAAGAGAGTCTTCAAGGTATTGAGATAAGTGTGGATTGGTTTTTAGAACATTTAGATGATATTTTTATACCACTTTATGTCGGAGCACTGTTCTATTCTACGGTATCAGCAATATTTTTTTATTATCTTGTTAATTGGCTTTGGATAGTTTCTGTGCGTAAAGCACATCGAAGTAAAAAGTCGTAAATCTAGTGATTGAGAGTAGCACTTTTAAAGTGTACTCTTGTTCTGGCTTATTAATACAATTGTCACTCGAGCTTGACGACATATTAAGCACCATATTTCTAAATTACTCTGTAAGTTTAAGAAATAATAGTGTGAAAAAAGTGTGGCAAAGAATGTAAGGTCTATTTCTTTATCACATTTGGGTAAATGGAGAATTTACCATATTATGATGACATCATGATACTGTAAGGGCGTTCAATCTGAGCAATAACATCATCAACACTCATATGACGGCTTTTTCGTAAGAACTCTTGATTGTCTAAATATATTAATACGGTGGGAATCGTAAAAACGCTAAAATGTGCAGCAATTTCTGGTGTTTCAGAGATATCTATCGAGATAACTTCGAAGCCTTTGAAGTTATTGTTTAGGGCTGCAAGTAGCTTAGGTTTCAGTGCGTGACAGACATTACATGTAGGTGCACTGAAGTAGATCATGACTGCGGGTGAGTTTTTGAGGGTATCTTGGATATCTGTTATCGTATTCATAAGGATATTATAGCAACTCATGGCTGTAAATACTAAGGAATCAGAATTGAATAAAATTTATGTTTTATTTAATTTTGATTCCTAAAGGAAGTGTATGAAGATATTATTTTCACCAAGTGAAGGAAAAAAACAAGGAGGTGTCGCTACATCGTATGCTGGTGATAGCTTTGTGTTCAGTGAGCTTTATGAAAAGAGAGAAGAGGTTTTAACAAGATATAAAAACTTTATAGTAAGTGCTTCAGATGAGCAGTTGAGAAAATTATTTGGTATCAAAGACAGCTCAAAGCATGCGCCTTACAAAGTCCCTTTAGATACCTTGTCAACGATGAAAGCCATTGAGCGATATGATGGTGTGGCTTATGATTATTTGAACTATGAGACATTAGATTACGATGCTAAAAAGTATGTCGATGAGAATACTATTATTTTTTCAAACCTTTTTGGACCGATTCGCGCTGGCGATAAGGGTTTACCAGAGTACAAGCTTAAACAAGGTGAAAAAATAGATGGTTTCGCACCCGAGGTTTTTTATAAAAAACATTTTTCTAAACGTTTAGATGAGATACTTCAAGAAGAACCTTATTTAGATCTTCGTGCAGGTTTTTACAATAAGTTTTATAAACCCACATCTGCATATACAACATTGAAATTTGTCAAAGATGGAAAAGTTGTAAGTCACTGGGCAAAAGCCTATCGCGGTGTTGTACTGCGTGAGTTGGCACTCCATAGTATTCAAACTATAGAAGCGTTTAGAAAGATGGAGTTGAAAAATTTAGCAGTTAAAGAGATTCTTGAAAAAGGAATTCATACGGAAATTGTTTTTGATATTTTGAACGATTAAGGTTTTTAACCTTGCTTACATGTAAGCTTTAATTTTCTCTCTAATTTAGAGACGATAGCAACTTAG
>JAYEGP010000207.1:0-2255 GCA_034659135.1 Campylobacterota bacterium | reverse complement strand
ATACGCGATATCATCTCTCATCACTATTTCGATTTAGATGCTGAAGCAATTTTTGATGTTTGTGAAAATGACATTAAGCCTATGCATTTAGAAATTATAAAAATTATTGAGGATGTTCAGAAAGTATGTTGACAAAGTTATAGTTGAATATAGGTACTTATTCTTTCAGATATGGGAATGGTCTTAGAAGATTTTATTCAAAATGCCATTGATAGTGGTCTAGGGTCACCTTCCCCCCCCCAGAATATTTAGCGTAAATCGATAAGATTTCCTTGGAAGGTTCCTATCATCATTGGATGTTGTGCGCCACCGATCTCTTGCGCTTTAGAGGCGACACGCTCTTCTAAATAGGTGAAAATCTCATGAAGGGTGATGTTTTTATTGCGGTTCATATCTGCTGAGCCTTTTAAACCGTCGATGAGGTAGTATGAGAATAGACCATGCTTGAAGGCATCAAGCTCAAAAGAACGCTCATTAGGTCGGCTTGCTGTGATGATGACACGTCCTGAGCCATCGGGAACATTATTATCGAGAAATTTTCGTGAAATACGCAGGGCGCGACTTTTTAAACTTGAAGTGATGAAACTACGTCCACCGGCTGCACCGCTGTAACAGCTGTCAATAAAAAAAGCTACTCTCTCAGACTGGATACGGCTAAAAATATTTTTAATCTCACTCATCGGAAATGCTGTTGCATACAGCAGATCAGGATCAGCGTCATAGTTGACAATATATTTGGCAATTCCATCATCTGAAGCACCGGTGATATCGGTTTCTGGTGCCCCATGACCTGCATAAAAGATCAATACCGTATCACTCTTTTTAGGTTTTGTAGCCAAAAAGACACCTAGAGACATTTTAAGATTTAAAAGGGTCGCTTCTTCATTAAGTATCAGTTTAATGTTTTCTAATGGAATATTCATACCCTCTTTTGAAACTAAGTGCTCATAGAGTTTTTGGGCATCACGACTCGCGTATTCAAGAGGGGTAACTTTATCAGACTTGTATTTTGATATTCCGATAATAACAGCGAAAATCTGAGAGTTTTTTGCTTTTTTTGCTTTCCTTGATCCTCCTGATGCGTCCGCTAAAGAGGCTTGATTACCCTGTTGAATGCTTAATTGATAGCTGCTGACTTTATTGTCTTGTGTTGATGCTACCAGCCAACGGTTATCGGGACTGATAGCAACACTGCGAACCTTCTCATCAAGGGGGATAGTACTGAGTAAGGTACCTCTTTGGGCATCCCAAATTCTCACCGTTTGATCTTCTGAACCAGAGACAATAATCTTTTGATTAGCACTGATGTCAAGTGAAGTGATGGGAGCCTTGTGTTTATCGAGTTCTACTAGCTCTTCAGCGGTAGTGGCATCACTGATTTTAAGCAGATATTTCCATATAGGAGGACCAGCCATTGCACGACGATTTGAGGTGTCTTTACGTACTTGAGTCAATGCCGTGACAACATATTGTGGAGACATACTTACCCCAATGAGTTCATCCCACTTCCCTGAAGTCGTTATGATAGTACGCTTCTCTTTCTTTGAGAGAAGATTCCACTGACGTATGGTCTTATCTTCACTAGCTGAAAAAAGGTAGTTGCCATCGGGTGAGAAAAAGAGGCTTCTGATGTCATCATCATGGCCTTTAAATTCCATTAACTGTTTACCAAACTTAACACTCCAGACTTTGACAACACCGTCACTGTTTCCTGTGGCAATTTTCTTTTCATCCAGAGAAAATACGAGAGCAGTAACGTCTTCATCATCTTCAAATTCCTGGATGAGTTTTCCATTTTCAAAAGAGCGTATCTCTATATCTTCATCATAAGAGGTGGCTAGAAATCGCTGATCAGGACTGAGTGCTGCTTGCATGACACGGCGATGATCTGTCTCTATGGTCTTGACTTTGATATTCTTTTTAAGATCCATGACATCAATACTGCTGTCATCTTTAATAAGCAAAAGCATATTGTCATAGGGTGAAAAAATAAGACGATGGGTCTCATCATCAAAATCATAGATGTTTTCCAAGTTATAACTGACATTCATCTTGGCTTGGGGTGAAAGTATCAGTACTATAAAGAGAAAGAGTATAGATTTCATAACACATCCTTTATGTTGAGCTTATTAGACTTGTTGCGATATAAGAGCATAGCCTAAACATTAGCTCTGTATTCATAATCAAGGCAAGACGACACAGGGCTAACGAGTTAGCTCAAGGAGTCTTAACGCAGAGTATGGATACAGAGCTAA
>JAYEGP010000206.1:0-2277 GCA_034659135.1 Campylobacterota bacterium | reverse complement strand
TAGTTCCTACTTTCTTGCTAACGGTGTCACCGCTTTTATCACTATTAGGGGTGAGGTACTTTAATAAGAGTGTTCTAAATTCACTCACATCAATAGGTTTAGCAAGATAATCTTGCATACCGACTTTTTTTGCTTCATCAATATCTCTTTGCATCGCGTTTGCTGTCAAAGCTACAATAGGCAGGTCATCATATTTCTTATCATTTCGTATGCTCTTTGTAGCCTCATAACCATTCATTATTGGCATGTTTACGTCCATTAACACTAATTGAATTTCAGAGTGTTCTTGAAGAAGCGATATCGCTTCTTGACCATTATTAGCAATAATGACATTGATACCTGTATTTTCAATTAAGCCCAAAACAACCGCTTGATTAATAGTATTGTCTTCAGCCAGTAAAAACGTACTGTCTTTAAGATCACTCAGATCAGTAGTGTTGGCAAGAAGCGTGTCTGGAAGTTTTTGTGAACCTTCTTCTGTGTAAAGATCGAGTATGACATTAAAAACCATCTCTTGATTAAAAGGTTTTTCTAGTCTCGCATCAATGGCTATACCGTTATAGTTCTCATAATTTTCAAAGCTTAATCCACCTTCTAACATTACTAGCTTGATATTATGATATTGTGTAAATATAGCAGGGCGGCAATGTAATAAAACTTCCTTCTCTATAAAAACAATATCAAAAGTATTATGAGTCATCAAAGCACGAGCACTTTCAAGTGTTGCAGCAGTTAATGAATTATAATGGAAATACCCTAACATTTCACTAAGCACTCGTGAGGTACGAACATTTGTATTTACAATCAATATATTCTTATTCACCATCGAATGAGAAGGAAGACGAAACTTACGCTGTTCACGATCAACAATAGGCTCAAACGCTATCGTAAAAATAAAACGACTACCGACACCATATTTACTCTCGACGTGAATTTCACCACCCATCATCTCAACAAGTTGTTTCGAGATTGTCAAACCTAATCCCGTACCACCATATTTTCGACTTGTGGAACTATCGGCTTGCGTAAACGACTCAAAAAGTGTATCAAGTTGCTCTTTACTCATACCAATACCGCTATCAACTACCTCAAATTTTACAATTTCTGACGTCTTTGAAAACTCTAGTAATGTTACTTTTAAACTGACATCACCTTTGTCAGTAAATTTTACGGCATTATTCATTAAGTTAATAATAATCTGTCCCACACGGATAGGATCACCTCGAAACATCAAAGGAAGTGCACGATCAAGATCATAAATCAACTCAAGGTTTTTCTCTTTAGCCTTAGAACTTATGATATTTGAGACATTACTTAAAACCGTATTGAGATTAAAATCAATACACTCGATATCAAGCTTCCCCGCTTCTATTTTCGAGAAGTCTAAGATATCATTGATAATTCCTAAAAGAAGGTTACCCGAAGTATGAATTTTATCAACGTATCCCGTCTGTTTCTTGTCAAGATTACTCTGTAAAAGAATATGACTTAGGCCTATAATCGCATTCATCGGTGTACGGATTTCATGTGACATATTGGCTAAAAATTCATCTTTAGCCTTGGTTGCAGCTTGAAGCTGAATATTTGATTTTTTGAGTTCATTTTCATAATGCTGACGTTCAGATTCTAAGATCATTTTTTCTACTATTTTAGTAATCATATAATCAAATTGATCAATCTCAATAGGCTTTAAAAGGTACCCTTCTATACCCAGATGAATCGTATCTATAAAATAGGAGGGATCACTATGAGCAGAGAGAATTAAAATAGGAATTTTAGCATCACGCTCGCGGATGAGTTTCAACATCTCAATCCCATTGAGCTTTGGCATATTGATATCACTAATGATGAGTGAAAACGGTTCTAGTTTAAATTTATCGAAACCATCTTCACCATTAACAGCAACACGAACCTCACCAAAGGTATTTTCAAGAATCATCATCATCGCATCGCGGGTCTCTTGATGATCCTCAACATATAGAATTTTTAACGTACTGGCAAATTTTAGAATCTTATCACTTAGCATTTATCTCTCTTTAAAACAGTTCTGCTTTGGGTTTGGCAAGAAGATAGCCTTGAATCATATCAACACCAAGCTCACACAGAACATCAAGTTCAGCTTGCGTTTCAACCTGTTCGGCTATTGTCTCAATATTCATATCTTTCGCAAAGTTTATGATCGTTTTAACAATAATATAACTTCCCTTATTTTTATCAAGATCTCTGACAAGAGAGCCATCAATTTTAAGTTGATCAATCCCTAAATGAATCAGATAA
>JAYEGP010000205.1:0-2279 GCA_034659135.1 Campylobacterota bacterium | reverse complement strand
CCAATTGAGGACGATTGGAGCTAGTAAAAAAGTGTATATTCAACGCCTGACCCGTAGAGTGATTTTAGCTTGTTTTTACTTTGGAGGTGGTATTGAAGGTTGTAGTTGCTACCAGACCCTTTTGCCTTAACTTTTGCCTATTTTTTGCCTAGTTGTAGTTGTTACCTGACCCCTTAACTATTAACTATTTAAGGTAGCGACTGACCCCTATACTTTGACACAATCATTGTTATGCCTTTTCCTTTAACGCTTCTCACCATAGCTCTTTACTACAGCAACCTAAAGGTGCTTTGATACCTGTGCCTTTGTCACCGATATCGGAGGGTCGATTCCTCCATCTTCTACAGAACATAGCTATATGTAATCCTCCTAGACTAATCTAGTTGTTACGCTTTCTTGTCACACCACACCCTGACCCTAAGGTTTCAGAGTCCATAGAATGGGGCTTTGAACTCAAGAAAAATGCCAAAAGTAGTAAAAAACTACCATTTTCAGGGTTTTTTGGTTCCTTCTAAAAAAGTGTGGGTAAAACTCCACCTAAATCTCCTTAAACCTAGAATTAACCAACGAGAAATCCAACTTTCCAGTTAGCAGATAGACAATAATCTTATAATTCTTGAATGTCTTGTATCCTCTAGCTTTAGACTTTGCAGCTTGAATAACAGAGTTTAGTCCTTCAAGTATTCCATTATTGATTTTACTCTTATACCACTGTACTACTCCATCCCAATGTCTCTTTATAGTTTTAGCTGCTTTTATGATTGGATCTAGCCTTGAGTGTGTTGCCCAGTAGTACCATTTGTTGAGATATGTTATAAACTCATCTTCTGTTTTGGCTTGATATATTTCTTGAAATGATTGTCTGATATTGTAAGCTCTTAATGTTTTGATATTCATTTTTGACATTGTAAGAGTCTCTAGTTCTTCTTTTTGTTTGACGGTGAGATTGTTATAGTTTTTGAGCCAAATGTATTTAGTTCCTTTGAGTATTTTGTTTGTGCCAACTTCTCCTTTTCTTACTGTATCTACTGCTTCATTGATTATCTTTAGGATATGAAACTTATCAAATGTTATCGTAGCATCTGGTAGGTTCTCCGTGACACCTTTAATGAATGCAGGAGACATATCACAGCTTACATCTTTGATATTTTTTATACTACCGTTGTGGTTTTGAAAATCATAGGCAAACCTCGCTACTGTGGTATTGTCTTTACCCTCTGTGATAAATATTGTTCGTCTCTCATTGAGGTCTACAAAGAGTGTAATATATTCGTGTCCTTTAGCTCTACTTGTCTCATCTAATCCTATAGCATCTATATTCTCAAAGTTCTCTTCTTGCCTTGTTGTATCTATATATTTCCCTAACATATCCCACAGTTTATCATCACTTGTTTTTGTGATACTTGCTACTCTATTTACTGGCATAGCTTGGCAAAGTTGCACTGCTAATGCTTCAAACAAAAGTGTGAATCCATTACTGAGTCCCTCCCAAGGAGTAGAGATAAGTTTTACTTTACCATTAGGGAGTTTTACTCTTGGTACTCTAGCGTGTATATAGCATTCGTGTTCAAAGAAGTTAAGGTGTCTCCACTCCTTATCTTTAGTATCATATGCTTTTAATCCTACAAGCTCTTTTTTACTTTCTTCATCAAAATAACCAAAGGTACTTCCTTTCGTGAAGTCTATATAGATATCTAATCTTTTTGCTTTTTCATCAAATGTCAAATCTGATACAAACCAAGGATCTGTTACATTTAATGCCATTTGGAATAATTCTTTTGTAATCATATTTTCCTACCATTGAGAGATATTTGGATTATAGCGGATTTTGGATTACCCACACTTTTTTAGAAGGAACCCTTTTTAACAACCGCATATCTTAATTCTAATTTATCCCACTCTTGTGCAAAATCAGGATTCCTTAAATGCTCTTCTAAATGTTGTTTAAAATCACTCATTTTAGTACCTTTTTCATTCTTTTAAAGTATATCTCATTAGATATAATTTGCATATTGAAATATAACATCATACTTTTCCTCACTCCACCCAAAACTCACCCCCATCAACACCCCCAAACCATAACCTCTCTCCCCTCGTAAAACTCTATTTTGTGCCATATCTTATCGTCCCATTTTAAATCTTTTTTTCGATCAAAGATAATGAGATGATGTTCATCTGCTCCTACGATATCACCATACTCAAGTGTCTGTTTTAGACCCTTTTCAATAGTTTTATCCAGATTGGCATAGAGGATTTTGGTCTCTATGACTACTTGCTGT
>JAYEGP010000204.1:0-2302 GCA_034659135.1 Campylobacterota bacterium | reverse complement strand
TAAGGTTCCTTTTTCAACCGAAGCGGGATGGGGCATTGCTATTGCTAATCAAATCTTCAAATACCATAGCATGCCCTGTTATCTTGAAAGTTTGATGGAACGTGAAGAGTTTTGATCTTACATGTAAGCCTCATAAGAGATTTTTTGACAGTAAATATTTTTTTAATACTCGCTGCAGCTCAGCTTGCTCAATAGGTTTTTGCAGA
This sequence comes from Campylobacterota bacterium, assembly GCA_034659135.1. Taxonomy (GTDB): domain Bacteria; phylum Campylobacterota; class Campylobacteria; order Campylobacterales; family Sulfurimonadaceae; genus S010-53. The sequence continues at coordinate 2,096 of JAYEGP010000204.1, read as the reverse complement.
TAATCATCCATACCGGCTTGAATAAAACGTTCTCGATCCCCCTTAACTGCATTAGCAGTAAGTGCGATAATAGGTGTGTGCTTGAGTCCATTTTCTATTTCGTATTCCAAAATGGCGTGTGTTGACTCAATTCCATTCATCACAGGCATCTGTTGATCCATTAAAACCATATCAAAAGAGTTTTTCTTGAATGTCTCTGCTGCAATCTTTCCATTTTCTGCAATGACGACATCGAGTCCAAAGTCGTCAAGAATGATCATAATCAGTTGCGCATTGGTTTTGTTATCTTCAGCCACGAGAATATTTCCTATAAATTGAGATGTCTCTTCATTGTATAGAGCTTCTTCATTGTTTGCAGGAGTCTGGTGAGTTTCTTGGAGTAGTTCTACGGGAAGGATAGCTTCGAATCGTGAACCCTCATCTGGCTGCGATTCGACGAGGATATCTCCTCCCATCATCTTAGCTAATTTGGAACAGATAGAGAGTCCAAGACCCGTACCACCGTATTTTTTTGTCGTACTCATCTCTGCTTGCTCAAAGGGATTAAATATCCGTTGCATCTGTTCTTTACTCATTCCTATGCCATTGTCTTTGACAGAGAGAACGAGATTGGGAGTGCAATATCCAATATGAACTTCGACATTGCCATTGGTATCAGTGAATTTAAACGCGTTACTGAGCATATTTGAGAGAATCTGTTTGATCCGTAAGGCATCGGCTTTAACGCTAAAGGGTAGTGAAGGTTCAAAATTCACTCGGTAATCTATCTCTTTTTGAATGGCAATACTAGAAAAAAGATCCGTTAATTTTTGTAATTCTATATGAGGTTCAAAGGCTTGAGGGTCAATAGAAATTTTATCATTTTTGATTTTTGCAAAGTCAAGAATATCGCTGATAATCTCTAATAGGGTCTGACCACTTGAAGCAATCGTTTCAAGATATTCGCGGTTTTGAGTATCCTGATCACGCTTAAGAAGCAGATGTACAAAACCTAATATGGCATTTAATGGGGTACGAATCTCATGACTCATATTGGCAAGGAAATCATCTTTGGCTTTTTCGGCTTTAAGTGCTGTGTTTCGGGCTTCTACAAGATTGGTGACTTCATATCGGATAGCAAGGTACTCTACAATCTTTCCGTTAAGGTCGATTAAAGGCAAAATCGTAGCATCAACATAGTAAGCGCTACCATCTTTAGCGCGGTTTTTAATGACCCCTTTGAAAACATCACCTTCTGATATGACACTCCATAGATTTTGAAAAAAAGCTTTAGGGACGTCGGGATGGCGTACAATATTATGTGCTTTACCCATCAACTCCTCTCTGCTATAACCGCTGATGGTGACAAACTTGTCGTTAGCATAGGTAATGATACCCTTAGTATCACTGCGTGATACTAGCGCATTTTCACCAATGGCAGCATTGAACTGAGTAAAAAGATTCTCATGACGCCAACTCTCTTGTTTTACAGTGTAGATGGTCTCATTAAACTGTTCAAGTAGACCGCGAAAATTAGCGTCAAAGACAAAACTAACAGCTTCATACAGAGTATCACTCATGATGTTTTGTGCAAAGAGTTCCGCTATCATTGCTTTGCGAAAATGGGTACAGATGACAAAGAGCTCTGAAGAGGTGATGTTTTTCTCTTTAAAATATTCAAAAAGTCTGACGATAACGGGGCAGTTACCAATGACCTGAGTACCCTTGATAACATCAATATAATAGCCAAGAACGGGATGTGCGTAATGATGTGCAAAAAATGTTTTTTCAATGCCATGCGATAAAAGTATAGTATCAACATCCTCATCATTGACCCATCGTTGTATAATGGAATCACGTGAATTATCAATAATATGAAGTTTAGATTTAAGAATGGCAACTTTGGTATTAAAATTGTTCATATGGAAAGTATAACTAATTTTTATAGTAATTAGTATGTAAATAAAGTTAAATGGAGTGGTAGAAACCTTAATATAAAAATATTAAGGTTCGTAAACGGAGACAGCTTTACGCTCTTTAAATCCAAAGTGCTTCTCTAAATCAGCATTATGAAGTAGAATCGGAACCACTATTAATGAAGCGGCTACGGCTGCAAT
>JAYEGP010000203.1:0-11633 GCA_034659135.1 Campylobacterota bacterium | reverse complement strand
TGGTTATTTCCTTCAATTTTTAAATTAAGTGCTGTAATATACCCTACATCGGTTACGATTAGGTTGCATACTCTGTATAGTTTTTAGGCTTTTGCCTCTGGGTAGAAGAGTATTCCTTTTTTGCTTTATATGTGCTTTTAGAATCATCTGCTATTATTTTAAAAAAATATTCTAGGAATCTTAATGCTACGTTTCGCACCATCACCAACAGGTGATATGCATATCGGTAATCTCCGTATTGCAATTTTCAACTCTCTTTTATCCCAACAAAAAAGTGAACCTCTTATCGTGCGTATCGAAGATAGTGACAAAGAACGTAATATTGAAGGTAAAGATCAAGAGATCCTTGACATTTTAGGTCTCTTTGGCATTGAGCATAAAGAGCTCATCTATCAGAGTAACTATCTTAAATACCACCGAACAATGGCACTGCAACTCCTTCATGATAAAAAAGCATTCAGCTGTTTTTGCACACCTGAGACCTTAAAAGCGAAACGTGAAGCGGCTCAAGCGAGTAAAAAAGAGTACCGTTATGATGGAACGTGTCAAAATCTAACTGCTGATAGGGTTATTGACAATACCAACCCTTTTGTTGTGCGTCTTAAAAAACAAGATAATGCCTTACATGTAAAGGATATTATTAAAGGCGAACAAAGTTTTGAAGCTGATGATATTGACAGTGTGATTATAATGCATCATGATAAAAGTTCGACTTATAACTTTGCCTGCGCGATTGATGATATGATTAGTGATATCTCTACTGTTATTCAAGGTGACGATCACATAAGTGACACACCAAAGCAGATCGCCATTCGTCATGCACTTGGATATGACAAAGAGATTGCTTATGCACACTTGCCCATGATCTTAAATGATGAAGGTGAGAAAATGGGTAAGCGTGATAAGATTTTTCGTGTCAAGTGGATGCTTGAAGAGGGTTTTTTACCATCAGCTATTGCTAATTATCTTGTTTTAATAGGCAATAAAGTACCTAAAGAGATCTTTACTATGCAAGAGGCTTTAGCGTGGTTTAGCTTAGAAAATATCTCAAATACCCCTGCCCGTTTTGATATCGATAAACTTCGTGCTATCAATAAAGAGCACCTTAGAATGCTTGATGCCAAAGAGTTGTCGCGTTATGTCGGGTTTGCCGATGAGGATATTGGTGAGATGACGAAGATCTATCTTGATGAAGCCAGTACACTGAAAGAGCTTCGTGCTAAAATTGAGCCGATATTTGCTCCAAAAGAGATTCCTGAAATATGGGCTAAGCGTGCGCAAACGATACGCAAGGTTATCAACAGCGCTCCGCATTTTGAAGCGTTCGATAGCTTTATGTCGCACCTTATGAAAGAGAGTGGCTTAGAAGGAGAACTCTTATTAGAGCCTCTTCGTCTGCTTCTTACTGGTGCAAAACATGGTCCTGAAGTCTCTGAACTTTATCCGTACTTGAAAAACTATCTTGGGGAGATTATCAAATGATAAGTAGTATTATTTATGGTTTAGGTGGGATTGTACACAATCTCATTAATGTTTATATCTGGGTTGTTATTATTGCATCACTTATCAGTTGGGTGAAACCTGATCCCAATAATCCCATTATTCAAGTGCTTTATCGCATTACAGAACCTGCATACGCTTTAGTTCGTCGTTATATTCCAAGCGTCTATAACGGGATAGATCTTTCACCATTAATAATTATCATTGGCCTACAGGTCATCGATGTTATCCTTGTTAATGTCATAAATTCACTTGCCCACTCGGTATGATTAAACTGCTACTGTGCACTGCTTTAGCTTTTAGTGCTCATGCAGTCACCCTTGAAGAGATAAATTCTAAACCTCCTAGCCGCGCCAAAAACTTTATGATCTGGCAATTTATGAAACAGAAAATCAGTGCTGAAGAGGCCAAAAAAGCTTTCTATCAGATCAAAGATGTTTCCATGAATGATCTCTACACCTACGCTCACAAAGGTGATGATAAAGAGATTAAATATATAACCCAATGTCTCTCAACAAAGCCAAAAAATCTTTTAATATTAAAAGATATGAACTGTCTTAACTTAGCATTAACCCCTTCAAAGTATCGACAACTCAACACTCAAGAGAAAAAAAAGCTTCTGGCAAAAGTTAAGGATAAAAAGAAGTTACGATGGATGCGGGCTATGAAGGGAGAGAGGATTGCCAACACCCTTTCAGCCAAGACACTTTTAGAGATTTTTATGCGTGCAGGCAAAGCGTACCGTTATGCAAACTTCAATCGTCCTTACACAGTCAAAGAGCTTCACAACCTCTCTCAAGAGAGACGATTTGATAGTTTTGTCAAATATTCAGTTCTGTTTCCTAAGCTTGATCGTATCAGAAAATCGCTCTTACATGTAAGGCTTGAAGATATTAAAAAGCCTCAAACGCATTTCTTTCTCGCACTCAATGCCTTAAAAGCAGGAGAAGAGAAAAAAGCGCTTGAACACCTTGATGCTGCGCATTTAACATTCTATTATCAAGCAGACAAAGATAAGGCACTTTTTTGGAACTATCAAATTACCAAAAACAGAAAGATATTAGAAGAGATAAGCAAGAGTTTTGATATTAATATGTACACCCTTTTTGCTCGTGAAAAACTGGGTCAAGCTCTAGGAAATTACTACGCAAGTCTTGATACAGACACTCAGGTACAAGAGAAAGATATCACGGATCCTTTTGTGTGGTTAAAAATTCTTGATGAAGTCAATACTACGCCACAAGAGCGCTTAAAAGCGCTCTCACAACATTACCGAACAGATACAATGCAGGGTGTCTCTTCTTTTATCTATGAGCGCGCTACGAAGTACCGAGAACAAGGTTTTATTATGCCCTATGGAGAACTACTCAAAGCGCTGCCACGTGATACTCAGGCTATAATCTATTCACTCATGCGACAAGAGAGTCGTTTTATTCCCTCAGCGCTTTCAAGTGCTTATGCCATGGGACTGATGCAGATGATGCCTTTTTTAGTGCGTGCTATGGAAAAAAAGATGCCTGAAAAATTAGAGTCACTCGAACAGATGTTTGAACCTCAAACCAATCTCAAATATGCAACAAAACATCTTCAATGGTTACAAAAAAGTTTCTACCACCCTCTTTTGATTGCCTACAGCTACAATGGAGGCTACGGTTTTACTCGAAAACATATGAGAGGCGATGCTTTTGGTACGGCAAAATATGAGCCTTTTTTAAGTATGGAGATGATGATCAATTCAGAAAGTCGTGAATACGGAAAAAAAGTCTTGGCAAACTATGTGGTTTATAAAGAGATATTAGGTGAAAAAGTCTCTATTTCTAATCTTTTTGAGACCTTAAAAGAACCGAAAAAAATACACCGTTTTTAGAGCTGCTCTTTAAAAGTATACGCTTTAGTCCTCGTTTTTATAATATATTAATTCAACCGAGTCATATTCATCGTTTTCTAAAATAAGGTCAAGTTTTTCAGTGTACTGTAGTGGAAATTTTACTAAATAATAACGATTCCACTCATTGGATATCGGCATTGAAAGACGAAGCTCATCATCAGTTTTTAGCTCTTTACCTTCAATAGGTTTTTCTCCATTGAGCGTAAAGTGATATTTCTTATTATTCATCCCTGCTTTAAAATAGAGTCGAATATCATCGCGAAGATAAATAGAGACAAAAAAGTACTCTGCATCATTGTACTTTTCAGGATACACACGGTTTAAATAAACTGTTGAAAGAATCGCTTCCGTCTCAAACGAACGCACTATGGTTCCCGTCTGTAAATTATCAACGGCTCTTTCGTAATTATCATCCATCTTAAAAAAATCAAAGGCTGTCGTACGAGAACATCCTGTTAAAAATAGTAGTGTTATTAAAAATATAAGAATATAGCGCATCTAAAACCCCGTAAATCATTTAAGGTCATTATATCGCGCTTACATGTAAGAGAGCATTAATTGCTTTACAGATATAAACACCCTAAATTAAGTTTTGAAATAAAAAAAACGGTAGTCTATTGAATCTTAAAACAGCAGTAATACATCAGGGGTAACCAGCCCCTGAAGCTCAATAAAGTGGAACTGGAAACCAGAACACAATAAAGAGAAATATTACTACTGCACGAATGAGCATGGCAGTACCTTTATAGTAACGCTCCCACCCACTCGCAACCGCCAAAAAATTGGCAAAAAAAAAGGCTAAGACCCAAAAGCCTTAACCTTACTACGCCCTATAAATCCTTGGTTAGAGGAATAGGCTACGAATGCTCATCCGATAAAAGGAGTATATCATAAATTTTTAAATAGGGTTTTATCGATAGAAAACTGTGACGTAATTGTTCCATAATACATCAATTGCGTAGTATATCTGTCACATTTTTTACAAAAAGTACGTGGTTTGCGTACTTTTTAGAACTCAAAAATCATTCCAGGTTTTGTACCGTTTTTTTTCAATATGTTTTCAATGTAAATAAGAAAGTTTATTTATAGAAGTGTCATTTTCCTATATATCTTGAAATTAAATCGAAGTTATTTAATCAAAATCGAATTGCTTTTTGAATATAATCACTAATATTTTTAATAAGGTAATAACGATTGAACAAACGACTTGCCGTAGCTTTTACTGGTCCTTCAAATAGTGGTAAAACAACACTTATTCTTAAAGTAGCACGTAAACTTATCCATGAGAATAAACTTCAAGTTGCCATTGTTAAAAACGACCCTAAAGATAAGGCACGATTTGACGTTCCAGGAAAAGATAGTTACAAATTTTCTGATACTGGTGCGGAAGTCATTGTCACCTCTCCAGCACGTACGACCTATTTTTCTCAAAAACAGCAGAATCTTGATGAAATTATAGATCTTTTTGGTGATTTTGATATCTTACTGGTAGAAGGACTAAAAAATCTGCCCTTACCACGTATTAGTATTTTTAGAGATAGCATTGATGAGGACTATTTTCCTTTTATGAATGCTCTTGCTATTGATGAGAGTATTAAAGTAGAGAATTACACCCTTCCAGAAGAGATCAGCGTACTTGATCTCAATAATGAATCCACTGTTATAGAGTGGATCTTAACTCATGCTAAGGAGTTATAGTGACATCACTTGAGCCCATTTTTGAAGCCATAAAAGCTTCAGCATTTCGTATCCATGAAGCGATTACCAATGAAGATACTGATTATTCAGTGCAATCAAACCAATCGGGAGATGTGCAACTCAAACTTGACATCACTAGTGACCTGATTATTGCAGAAGAGTTTTCAAAACTTTCTGTTATCAAAGCGATTGCTAGTGAAGAGAAAGAAGAAGAAGAGATACTGCATCCTGAAGGAGAACTTCTTATCGCCTATGACCCACTCGATGGTTCAAGTCTTATTGATGTGAATTTAAGTGTCGGCTCAATCTTTGGTATCTACGAAGGTGAGTGGAGCGCGCAAAAAATGGTTGCTGCTGTCTATGTTGTTTATGGTCCACGTTTAGAGATGGTAACAGCTTATCGTAAAAACCTGCGTCACTATATCTATCGTCATGGACGTTTTAAAGAGATGGAAGAGATTAAGCTCGCTCAAAAAGGCAAGCTTAATGCTCCTGGTGGAACCCAAATGTGTTGGCCGCCTCATCATAAAGCACTTGTAGAAGAGCTCTTTAGTGAAGGGTATCGTCTGCGTTACTCTGGCGGTATGGTTCCTGATCTTCATCAGCTCCTTCTTAAAGGCGGTGGACTTTTTTCTTATCCGGCAGCTTCAGACAAACCTGATGGAAAACTGCGCAAACTTTTTGAGGTCTTTCCTTTTGCTTTTATTTATGAGATGGCAGGCGGTGAGGCAATTGATGTGAATGGAGGAAGGCTTTTAGATCTTCCATGTTCTGATCCTCATGAAACGGTACCGTGTTACTTAGGATCAAAATATGAGATAGCAAAAGTTAAAGAACGTGTCTGCGGAAAATAATATTTATGAGCAGAAACTTGATGAAGCGTTAGTGCGTCTTCAAGCATGCCAAGAAAAACATCATGTCAAAAGCTGTAGAGAGTGTGAACACTATATAGGCTGTGATGTACGTCAAGCTTATGTTAATGCTGTGTATAGCAGTATGTCCAAGGGAGATACCGGTGGATTTGAATTTTAAAAAAAAAGAGAAAACTATATGAGTAACTATATAACAACCCCTATCTATTATGTCAATGGCGAGGCCCATATCGGTCACGCTTATACCACTTTTATTGCTGACGCTATGGCACGACACTCTCGCCTTATTGGCAATGAGACTTACTTCTTAACGGGAACCGATGAACACGGTCAAAAGATTGAAGAATCAGCGGTTAAAAATGGAAAATCAACTCAAGATTTTGCTAATGAAATCAGTGCTTCATTTAAAAATCTTTGGGATGAGTTTGATATCAGTTACGATCAATTTATTCGTACCACCGATGCTGTACATAAAAAAGGGGTTCAAAAAGCCTTTGAGGTGATGTTTGAAAAAGGTGATATTTACAAAGGTGACTATGAAGGTCATTACTGTGTAAGTTGTGAAACTTTTTTTCCTGAAACGCAACTCATTGATGGAGAATTTTGCCCAGATTGTGGTCGAACGACAAGTACCGTCAAAGAAGAGAGCTATTTTTTCCGTCTTTCAAACTATGAGCAGAAACTCTTAGATTATTATGAAGCACATCAAGATTTTATCTTGCCAAAATCGCGTCGAAATGAGGTCATCAATTTTGTCAAAGGCGGACTTCACGATCTCTCAGTTACCCGTACCAGTTTTACTTGGGGCGTAGCACTTCCAGAAGCACTCAATGATGACAAGCATGTGATGTATGTATGGCTTGATGCTCTGCTTAACTATATTACAGCCTTAGGCTATGGGAATGATGCATCAAAAATGGATCTCTGGCCGGCAAATATTCACTTTGTTGGAAAAGATATTCTTCGTTTTCATGCCATCTATTGGCCCGCTTTTTTAATGAGTCTTGATTTGCCACTTCCTAAACATATCGGCGCTCACGGATGGTGGACACGCGATGGTGAGAAAATGAGTAAGTCTAAAGGCAATGTTATTCATCCAAAAGATGTGGCGGATGCTTATGGTGTTGAAAACCTTCGATACTTCATGATGCGTGAGGTTCCTTTTGGACAAGATGGCGACTTCTCTCAACGCGCATTTATTGACCGTATTAATTCAGATCTCTCTAATGATTTAGGCAACCTTTTAAACCGTATTATTGGTATGAGTGGTAAATATTCTGATTTTAATATTGACTCTTGTGATGTTGAAAAATATCATGCTAAAGAGCTCGGTGAGATGAAAACGGTTATTGACTCTTTAGACAAGTTTCTTGATGAGATTCAAACCCATCGTTACTTAGAAGAGCTATGGCGTCTTTTTACCATTGGTAATAAAGCGATTGAAGAACACGCACCATGGGTAAAAATGAAAGAAGGCAGTAGCGATCAAGCACTTGCGACCGTGGCTTTAGTTGCCAACATTCTCGCTAAAGCTTCTTTAATGCTTCATGGTGTGATGCCTAAAACCACATCAACGATTGCCAATGCGCTTGGTTTTGAGATGAGTACAGAATATTACAATAAACTTATCAAAGATGATGCCCTACTCTCACCATTTGTTATTCAAAAAGTACCACCACTATTTCCACGTGTTGATGAACCTCTTATTCCCGAAGCGCCAAAAGCGATGCTTGAAGCCGAAGCTCCTAAAGAGAAAAAAGAGCCTCTTAAAGAAGCGTCGAAGAGTGAAGACAACCTTATTGGAATTGATCAATTTTTTGAAACCTCACTAAAAATCGGTCTTGTTGTAGAAGCACAAGAAGTTCCTAAAAGTAAAAAACTTCTTAAACTTCAAGTGGATATCGGTGAAAGCAAGCCACGTCAAGTGGTTGCGGGAATCAAAGAGTTTTATAGTCCAGAAGATCTTCTCAATACTCAAGTCTGTGTTGTAGCCAATCTTAAGCCTGCAAAACTCATGGGAATGCTCTCTGAGGGAATGTTGCTCGCAGCTAAGGATGAAGAGGGCCTCTGCCTTATCCGCCCAGAAAAGCCGAAAACAGTCGGTACGAAGATCTCTTAGTCTTACGTGAGACTTGAAAACGTACTCGCACTAACACATGGCTCACTCAAGAGCCAACCTCATATTTCTGATTTTAGTGATATTATCATTGAAGCGAAGCGCGTGAAGCGTGGTTCACTCTTTATCGCACTGAACCATTATGATATTGCACTCGCACTCGAAAATGGTGCCTATGGCATTATCTATGAGAGAGCGATGATTGTGCCAGATGATGAGAGTGCATGGATTAAAGTTGAGGATATCTATGATGCACTGAAACGATTGATGCGTTTTTTACTTATCGATAAAGAGCTTAGTGCCTTTACATGTAAACCTATTATTTTGCAGATAGCCAAACAACTCTCCATAGCCAATGAACTGATTATTTTAGAAGGCTCTTTGAGTGAAAACTTCTCAAAACTCTTGATGGCACCACTAAACAGTATTCTACTCTTTAGTGAAAAAGAGATGGATAGCGCTCTTTTTACGACAACTCAAGAGCTTCCTCTCGTTCAAGAGTCTCAAATAAAAATCTTGGAACAGACACTTTTTGAGTCTGCTTTTAGCTATAAAGATCTCTATTATGAACGTCAGCTATTATCGCCTTTTTTTCTTCCTTACTTAGAACAGCTTTTATCACTTTTAAGTTCACACCATATTAGCTTTAAAATTAGACCCTTTATGAGTATGCCGCATTTTCAAGCTACTTTTGTAAATAGTTCCTTACATGTAAAGAGTTTTGGAACGACAAATCAAGTAGTAATTTTTGAAAGTGATCCTTCTTTAGTCCACGAGCAAATCAGATTTATTAATAGACAGGCATCATGGGCTAAATGTATTTGTCTCTGTCCGACTAACGAGAACAGTGAGCTCAAAGATGAAAATATCATACGCTATAAATCCGAAAACGAAGCATTGGATATTTTAAAAGCTACTGCTTTTCACTTTGCATTAGTGGTCGGAATTGAACCTTCATTGTTAGATCAGCAGGATGATTATCTGGTGCAACAAACACTGTTTTAGTATCAATGCTCTTTAATGATACCTTCACTATACATCTCAAAGAGCTCTTTAAGATCATCGACTTCAACAGAGAGCTTTTTGCCTTCATCACTGTCTCTAACAAGAAATCTCTCTGAGCGCTTCTCTATGGTCTCAAGTGAACCTACGATATCTGCTCCATTTTCAATAGCATCTTCAGTCGATTTAAATGAACCGTGAGAGACAAGTGACATGCCTTGAGAGTTATAGATGAGGGTATATCCTGCTATACCGGTGACACCTTGATACGCCTTAGAGAAGCCACCATCGATCACGACAAGTTTCCCGCCACTCTTAATAGGGCTTTCACCTTTTTTCACTTTGACCGGAACATGCCCGTTGATGATCTTGGCATCATCTCCTAGACCAAATTCAGAGAGGATATCGATACAAGACGTTTCCTTATCTCTATAATTATAGTACCAGTTTTTTGCCTCTTTGGCTACGGATTTGTCATCAATAAAATAGCTCTCAAAGGTTGCCATTTTCTCTTTTCCAAAGAGCGGTGAATCTTTTCCTGCCCAGAGATACCACATCACCCCTTGACCAAACTCCCGTAAGGTTTCATCATGTGAAAAATACCCTAACCTAGAGTAGGTATCACATACCTCCAACAGCTCTCGACCTTTATAGCTATCATCATCTATAGCGATGGACATAAAACTTCCATCTTCATTCATGGGGATACATCCGTGATAAAGAAGATTGTTATTATAAATAGCATAGACCGATCCACGATCAAAGAGCATTTTAGTATGCTTTTGAAGCTTTTCACTTTTGAGAAAGCTTTTTTGAAGCTGGGCTATTACTTCTTGTTCACTCTCATTAAGTTCATAGGGAGTAGAAACTGAAAAGGTAGGAAGGTTGGTGTCATTTAGCGGATGCTCTACTCCATCGATAGTAACCACACCTTTTTTAAGATCTACCGCCTCTAGTATCGTACGGTTTTGCATACCCCATTGTGGATTTTTACTGATGAGTTGGGCTTCTAGCTTGAACTGTATGATCGCTATAGCCTTATGCATCATCGCTAACTCATCCTTCTCTTTTTGGGTATAGTTGGGATCATCATCTGCTATTTTTGGCTTATATTTTCTGCATGGGTCACCATCATAATAGTCTTTCGCAAGAACAGAGAGTGGACGCAAAGAGACACCGTATCCCTCTTCAAGCGTCTCAATATTGGCGTATCTCAGTGATACACGGATGACACTAGCAATGGAGACGAGTGAACCTGCTGCTGCAGCCATCCATACAATGTCATGATTTCCCCACTGAATGTCTAGTGAATGATAACGCTCTAATCTATCCATGATGAAATGAGCACCGCTCCCTCTATCGTAAATATCACCAATAATATGCAGATGTGCTATGGCAAAACGCTGTATCAGCTCTGCCAAAGCTACAATAAACTTCGCTGCTCTATCTAACTCTATAACGGTCTTGATTATTTCACTATAATAGTTGCTATTTGTCTGATCATAGTCGTGAAGCAGCTCTTCAATAATAAAAGCAAACTCTTTTGGAAGCGCCTCTCTGATCTGCGTTCTTGTATATTTCGCCGTGACTACTTTAGTCAATCGTATTAAACGATAGAGATTTATCTCATAAAATTCACTAATATCTCCACTATCTTGCCGTCTGTCTATTATCTCTGCTGGATAATAGACTAAGGTAGCCAGTTCTTTGATTTGTGTGGAAGTCAACTCCTTATCAAAGATCGACTCTATCTTATTTTTGATGACGCCAGAGCCATTTTTTAGCACATGAAAAAAAGGTTCATGCTCTCCATGAATATCTGATAAAAAGTGCTCTGTCCCTTTAGGAAGATTGAGTATCGCTTGCAGATTGATTATTCTAGTAGATGCAGCACCACGATTTGGATAGTCTTTAGATAGTAATTTTAGATATTTTAACTGCTCTTTAGAGATTTTATTGGTATCACTTGTTTTCATATTATAGCTCCAAATTTATATTTATTATAATATAACAATTGACCTTACACCGCCTTCAAAGTTGCGATATTATTCAGAGCAAAACTAAGTTAGACTCTTTAGACTTGTTGCGATATAAGAGCATAGCCTAAACATTAGCTCTGTATTCATAATCAAGGCAAGACGACGCAGGGCTAACGGGTTAGCTTAAGGAGTCTTAACGCAGAGTATGGATACAGAGCTAATGCCCGAAGGGTAGTCTCAAAATGGCAATCTTGAATAAAATTTTTCATCGCCATAGCTTTGGCTATGACTCAAAAAAAGTTTTATCCAATATTACTCATTTTGAGACTATTTAGGCTATGTTCTTATATCGCAATAAGTCTATTAAAAGCTATATGAAAGCTGTAGCACTACATGCCGATTATCATAGTAATATTCATCTTGTTTAAAAGCGCCTGCAGGTGCCACATATGCTCGCTTCTCATTGAGCAGATCAAAAACAGAAAGGGTGGCTTCAAAACGCTGATCATCAAAATTACGCATATAACTCAGTGCGATGTTTACAAAATGCTTCTCATCGACATCTTGTGATGGAATAT
>JAYEGP010000202.1:0-2321 GCA_034659135.1 Campylobacterota bacterium | reverse complement strand
GTAGAATCCGTCATATTGTTCGTAGTCGTATTTGTTGAATCACGAAGATCATTTGAAACGGTCTTAGTAGATTCTCTTGCATCATCAGAAACTTCAACAACACTGTCTTTAAAATCTTTCGTCGCGATTGTTGTAGAATCTTTCAAGTCACGCGTTGTGTTTGTCGCAGTATCTTTTGTATCTTCTGCAAGTTCAATTGTACTATCACGAACATCACGACTTAAACTGGTTGTCGTGTTCTCACCACTTTGAACGGTAGCGATTTCACTTGTTTTCATATCATCAGATACTTTAATACCAGTTTCACGAGCATCATCACTAACGTTAGTAACAGTACGCTCAGCACTTTTACCAAGCTCAACACCACCATCTTTCATAGAGTCTGCAGTATCTCTAGCATCATGACTCATTGTTGTTATAGAGTCTTTCATATCTGAAAACATATCACCAAAGCTAAAATCACCTGCAAATGCTGAAGTGCTTAATGCCGCTGCTGCTACCGTACTAATTACCAATTTTTTAATCATCATATATACTCCTGTGTATAAAAATTCAGAAAAACTATAACCTGATGAAACTAAAAGCTATATTAATATTCGTTATATTGCTTTTATATTAAAAATAAGATATTTTGATACTTTTTTTAAAATTATAAAACTGTGATAAAAAAAGATTTATTCTATTACGCATTGAAACACATTTAAAGAATATTTAAACTTTAAGCATCATTTAGGCTGATATACGATTTTAAATAAGTAAAATAAATGTCAATCCAGACATATATTTTTATGTCGAAAATAACTAAATTTATCTTAGGAGATATTCATAATGAGTAAAATCGTAACAATAACACTTTTGGCTTCAACCCTACTTCTCGCTAAACCTTACACTAAAGCAGATAGAATTCTCGATATGCAGATCATGGCAGAGGCTATGGGAAAAATACAGACAGGTTTTTTCTATAATAATAATGACCTCGTCCAAGAAGGTGCTTTAACATTATCAGATGCAATTCGAAAGGTTCAGCCTCCGCTAGAAGAGGAAGAGGAGAAAGACCCAATGACTCGTTATATGAATAATAAGGTGCAGATGAGTAATAAGATTGTTAAAAATATTGATAGAAGAGCTAAAATCATTATTGAACGTTTTGCTGAAGGTGATACAAGACAAGCACTTCAAGCTTTTTCAAAAGTTACTCAAAAATGTATGGAATGTCATACGCAGTTACGTAACTGGTAACATTGGAGTTTTATGATTAAAGTTATACTATCACTACTACTAATACTGGGTTCTACCTTTGCTTTTGAGCTTCAGGTTACAGGAACAGTAATATCAGATAATCAAAAAATGATTGGTGCTCGATATATGGGTTATGTTAAAAAAATTCATTATGACATTGGCGATGAAGTTGAACGTGAAGATACACTTTTTGAGATTGAATCAGCTGAATTTGATATTTTAAAAAATCAAGCCGATCTCTTTTTAGAACAGGCAAAAATCATGGTCGATATGTATCGAAGTCGTATGAGTGAGATTCGCCGTGAAAAACGGATCTTAAAATCTCGTGGATTGGGTGATTCCATGGATTTTGAAAATCTTGACATGGCTGCAGATAATGTTTCTGCCTCTCTAGCTTCAGCACAGTCCTTGCTTAATAATGCAACAGAAAAAATCAAACAAGTTGCTACGATCACAGACTATCTTGAAGTTAAAGCTCCTAATGATGGAATTATCGTTGAGAAACGTATTCGTGTTGGAGATCTTATCGCTCCGGGTATGTTAGCGATGATTTTAGTTGATCTTAACCATCTTGAAATTCATGCTGAAATTGCAGAGTCAGATATGCGTTATGTTGATCGCGGTCAGAGCGTTGCCGTTAGTATTCCCTCGCTTGGGTATGACACTAAAGGTGTTGTAAAGTCTATTGTTCCTAGTGCTAACCCTATGGCGCACACCTTTAAAATTGTTGTTAGCTTCTATAAAGGTAATGACAAAATCTATCCGGGAATGTATGCTAAACTAAAAATTGATATTAAAGCGCGTCAACGTACACGTTAAAGATTATCATCTTTCCAGCTAACAATAGCTGGAGGAATCTCTAATATTTCACTCTTACATGTAGATGAGTTTAATTTGCGATATCTTTAAAAATCTAATGGGCTAATAACTTTACTTTTATTCATTTCAGCTACAACATGAGTATATATCATGAGTCAAGGTGTCAGGACATCAGTATAAGCTTCGCAAAATTCTCATTCTATCATTGCTTACATGTAAGGCTAAAAAGCAACATCAAAAAAGGTCTTACATGTAAAAAATGG
>JAYEGP010000201.1:0-2343 GCA_034659135.1 Campylobacterota bacterium | reverse complement strand
ACAACTAAAGCGATGATTAACCATGGACGATACTGCTCAAGGAGCTGTTTGAATGTGATATCACTTCGAAGATAGGGAGTCATCTCTAAGGTTTTAAGAAGATCATGAACAGGCTTATAGTTAATAGGAATACTCCACTTTGTTAGTGATTTGTCGTGTTCTTGATTGAGTTTTAAGAGTTCAGAAAGTAGAGCATTGGCACTAACTTGAGAGGTAGGGGCTAGTTTTGCAAAAGACCATTCGGGGTAGAGTTCAGTACTGAGTAGATAGGGAAAATCATCATAGTGTTGAGGATGAAGAATTTTAAAATCTTTGAGATCGATTTTCCCCTCTTGAGCCATATGCTCTAATATATTGGTACGTACGGTTCCCGCATCAACATCTCTTTTGAGTACCGCTTCTACAACCTTATCGTGTGTATGTAAGAATGCTAAGGATGAAAAATCTTCTTGAGTTATGGCGTTATCAATGAGTGTTTTGAGCGCCATAATCCATCCACCAAAAGAGTAGGGGTTGACTGCGGCAAATCTTCTATTTTTCAAATCATCTAGCGTATGAATCTCTCTGTTCTTAGCATGGGTGAAGATAACCGAACCAAATTGACTTAAACCTCCTGCTGGTGAAGGGTTTATCAAGGTGGCGAGTCGACTGGTTCCGTGCTCAGCTTCAAGTTGGACGTACTGCATGGAATTGGTAAGGATAAAGTCAATACTTTTATTAGCGATAGCATCATTAACAGCCTCAAAACCTAAGGGTATTATCTCGATATGGTATTGTGGAAGCATAAAGTTAAGATGCTCTATGGTAGGTTTCCAACGTTTAATCGTGTAGGTGACTCCACGTTTAGAGAGGATACCGATTTTGATTTGACTACGATTGAAGTGAATGGGATCAATAAACTTTTTAAGATCAGGATAGGTATTTAGAAAGTTATTGAGACGATAAAATTCTGCCATGGTTTGAAACCGTTCAAAACTGAGTACAGTACCTTTCTTAGGATTATCGCACCAGAGTGTCTTGAGTATTTTCCCCTCATAGATCAGTGCCTCAAGAGATTTGTTTTGTGTATTATAATGTTCATGGATGAGTTTGGCCGTCGTTTCGATATTATTAAAGGCTTCAAACCAACCTTTGCGACTGGCTTTGACAAAGGCCTCTGTGCGTTTCGGATGGGCATAAAGCTCTTGTTCACTGCTATAGAGTAGGTCACCATAAAAATCATAACCATAATCTTTAGGATTCATAATACTATAGCTGATACCTTTTTGATCTAAGAGGTAAGGTTCATTAGAGATATAGCATGCCATAGCATCCGTACGGCCTTGAATAAGATCATCTAAATTAAAAGAGTGTCTCTGTTTACGAATAGATTTGGGATTAACACCTTGACTTAAGAACATAGCGTAAAATGATGATGCCGTGGCTTGATCATCGGTAATCATGATCTGTTTGTCTTTGAGATCTGATGGTTTCTTTATGGAAGGGTTGGTACTAATTAAAATTGAGGGAGAGTGCTCAAAGATAGCATCGAGTAATACGATGTCATCATGATGGGCTCTATGGATTAGAAGTGAAGAGCGTCCTGTAGCATAGTTAGTTTTTCCACTATGAATATCATCAACAATATTAATATCATGGTTGTATTCAATAATATCAAGATCTAAACCAACATCCTCATAAAAGCCTCTCTCTTTAGCAACATAAAAACCTGCAAACTGAAACTGATGTAACCACTGAAGTTGAAGCGATACTCTCTCAAGTTCTTTGGAGAAAAGGGTGTTACATGTAAGGATTAGCATAAGGATAACTAAGGGCTTCATAATAACTATTCTATCCATAGATTTATAAAAAGTATCTTTAGGGGAATTCATGGCACTAAATTTATCTTTTCGTAGCAACGGTATAAGCAGACACTATTACATGTAAAGCTATAATGTCACTACTTTACCTTAAAGAGTTTTGATGAGCATTTTTAGAGAGTATGATATCCGCGGAATTTATGAAAAAGAGTTAAACGAAGAGAGTGTCACACGTATCGGTTACGCACTGGCTATGAATATTTGTGGAAAATATGTAGCGGTGGGCTATGATGCCCGTTCACACTCACCGATTTTGTTTGAATACCTTGTCGCAGGACTTAATACCGGTGGTAAGATTGTTTTAGATATGGGTTTAGTACCTACTCCTGTGAACTATTTTGCCAATTATCAGAGTTTTAATGGAATCGAAGCTTCTGCTTCGGTGATGATAACGGGTTCACACAACCCTAGCGAGTACAATGGCTTTAAAATGACTGTCGATCAAGCACCGTTTTTTGGTGAAGATATCTACGCGATGGGGCGT
>JAYEGP010000200.1:0-11792 GCA_034659135.1 Campylobacterota bacterium | reverse complement strand
TTGGGCTTTCTTTGAAGTTGCATGATAGCTAAAATAATAATTTCATCATCGCTTTGATAATAAATTACACCGAAAGGAAAACGGTTTGTTAAGCATCTTCGTATAGCTCCGTCTAGCTTTTGCCAAGCAGTTGGAAATAGTAAAATTCTTTGAATTGTTTTTTGAACTTCATGTGCAAACTCTGAGCCAAGATCTGTTTTATACTCTTCATAATAGTCAACTGAAGCATTTAATTCAAGTTCAGCATCTGGGTGAAACGAATATGTCATCTACGAGTTTAGTCTTTGTGTGATTTTTTGAAAAACTTCATCGCCATCTACTAAGGTTACAGAACTTGATTCGATTTCATTTTTCCTTTTGTTTGCTTCTTTTATCCATAGCGCATCTATAGAGGAATTTGTAGGTGTAATACTAGCTAATATTCTATCAACAATTTTAGTTTTTAAATCTATTGGTAAAATATCTATTTCATCAAGTAATTGTTCTTGTTTTAAAGCTAACATAATAAACTCCAATTTCATATATCAAGTATTATATCAAAATGGTATATGCATTTACTTTAATAGCCATCTATCCTTTTAGCTAGCTAGTCACTCCTGAAAAAGCCAAAAAGTTCCTATTGTCCCTAATGGGAACGCATATTTGTTAATACCTGCTTCAATGACTTCAAAATATTTCTTACATGTAATTTTTTCTTTTATTCTAAAGCGATATAATAAAGCACTTTATTCAAGGAACTCTTTTGATACGTCGTTTTATAGAATTTGCTATTGATAAACCTCTTTTAAACCATTTCTTTTTACTTTTTATTTTACTGCTTAGTATTTTTGCCTATATCAATATCCCCAAAGAGATCTTTCCTCCTATTGCTAAAGATCAGATCATCATTAGTGGAGGCTACGCGGGAACAAGTGCTGACGTGCTTGATAAGATGGTGGTTAAGACGATTGAAGATGAGATAAAAAATGTCAATTCTATCGATAAGGTGACGACTACGATTAAAAATGGCTCGTTTAGTATTCTCTCTGATATTAAACCTGGGGCAGACAATATCAACGTTTTGAGTGATGTCAAAGATATCGTGGCCACAACAAAACGGGATATTCCTTCCGATATGAATGAACCTATCGCCAAGCTTGTTGAGCATGCTATTCCTCTGGTACTTATCGCGATTGCAGGTGATGCCCCAACTCATGAGTTACTAGAGCGTGCTGAAGAGCTGAAGAGTTCTCTGAGTGGATTTAAAGATCTTAGTGACATTGTGATACGTGGTGATAGCGACAATGAGTTGGTGATTCGACTCAATGAAGAGAAGATTCGTGCCTATGGTCTGGAGATCGGCAGTGTTGTAAGCGCACTTGGAAGTCTCAGCTCAATTTTCCCCATTGGTTCTATAAAAGAGAAAGGAAGTCATCTCTATATCAGTACCTACAACGGTGAAAAAGAGCTGAATAATATCGAAAATACTTTAATTAGCTTAGGCGTGTCTCGTATTCGTTTGGGTGATATCGCCGATGTCTCTTTTGAACTCGGTGATGAGAGTGAACTCTCTCACTACAATGGTCAGCGAAATATCTCTATCAATATCAATAAATCAAAATCTGGAAATTCTATCGCTTTGACTAAGGAGATACGTTTGGTCTTAGCCGAGTATAATGCGCGTTATCCTGAGTACAAGTTTGAGATTTATACGGATACTTCGGTCTGGATTAAAAACCGTCTCAATACCGTATTTGCCAATATCCTTTTTGGTTTGATGCTTGTTTTTATGGCGATGTTGGTCTTTGTCAATCGTGGTATTGCTATGGTTGTCGCCATGGGAATACCGCTAAGTTTTATGATCGGTTTGATTGTGACCGATGCTATGGGGAATTCACTCAATATGCTCTCACTCTTAGGCGCACTCTTAGCCTTGGGAATGTTAGTTGATGAGGCGATTGTCGTAGCTGAGAATATTTATAGACACCTAGAAGAAGGCCATTCAAGGCGTGAAGCGGCAATTTTAGGTGCTACGGAGATGTTTCCGGCTGTTTTAACCGCCACATTAACAACCGTATTTGCTTTTTTGCCACTCTTATTGCTCTCAGGAGAGATGGGTACTTTTATTAAAATTTTACCGATTATGATCTCTATTTTACTTCTAAGTTCCCTCTTTGAAGCCTTCTACTTTTTACCGCTTCATGCACATGATTTTATGCGTTTACGTAAAGAGACTCACTCGACTCATGTGATTTGGGAGCATCTGTACCGCTGGTATGACACCCTTTTACATTTTGTTTTCAAAAGAAAAGTGATCTCACTGATTACCATGGTGGTTTTGATTATATCTCTAACGGGACTCTTATTTAAAACAAGCAAGTTTCAACTTTTTCCTGATTTTGATGTGACTCAGGTCTTTGTAACGGGTAAGGTTAATATCAATAATGATCTTGAAAACACGGAACAACTTGTGAATCGTATTGAAAATATTTTACTTGAAAAATTAAGTGACGATGATTTCTCTTCAGTGACTTCAGTAACAGGAATGCGACTCGATGCTAAAAACATGGCTGAAACGGGTGAAAATCTATTTCATATCTTTATCGATCTGCATGAACGGGCACCCGATAACTTTTTTAATCGCTATATCAATCCTTATCTTTCCATCGAATATGACGCCGATGTTTTAATTCGTGAGCGTACCGCAAAAGCGATCAGTGAAGATATAGAGTCATGGATACTTCCGCTTCAAGAGCTTCAAGATGGTGAAGCACTGCTGTATGAAGAGCTTACGGTAAGTGTTCCCGGAACGGGTGTTGTCGCTCATGATATTGAGATAGCCTTGGGAGGCAAAGAGGAAGCAGAGTTAGCGCAAGGTGTGATAGCCTTTCAAAAAGAGCTCGAGAAAATTGATGGCGTTTATAATGTGGCAAATGATGCTGATATCGGAGAAAAAGAGCTTAAACTGCGTGTGAATGATTATGGTCAGCAGTTAGGTTTTAATGAGGCACTCATTAGCAATGAACTGCGGGCTTTCTACCTCAAAGGTGAGTATGGAAAGATGTTTAATAACAGCGGTTTGGTGCGTATCAAGATTGAAGGTGACGTGAAAGATAGCCTTCAATCCATTCACGATTTTCAGGTTCAAGTACCACAAAGCAAACAGCGCGTTGCCTTGAGTGAAGTGTGTGATTTTGTCATCTCTCAAGCCTTTGTGAGTCTGCATAAAGAAGATGGAAAACGTATTCGAAGTGTTTTCGCTTCGATTGACAATGAAATCGTTACGAGTTCGGATGTGATGGTAGCCTTAAAACCTGCCATTGAGGATCTGAAAAAATCGGGTTATAGTGTGGATATTAAAGGCGAAGAGAAGGAGAACGCCAAAACACAGCGAGAGATGTCTCAAGCGGCGATGATGGCCATTGTACTGATCTTAATCACCTTAGTTTGGCTTTTTGATTCGCTGAAGCAGTCACTTATAGTACTCAGTACCACGCCATTGGTTCTGCTAGGCGTTTTAATTGGTCATATGATTATGGGCTTAAACCTTACAATGCCGGGTATGATTGGAGTGGTAGGTCTTATCGGTGTTGTGGTTAATGATGGGCTTATTATGGTCAGTTTTATTCGAAAGGCGAAAGAGGCTGAAGAGTTGATGCGACTAGCTAGAACCCGTCTTCGCCCGATTTTACTGACATCAATTACCACGGTACTTGGATTAGCAACCTTGATATTTTTTGCCTCAGGTCAAGCGATGATTTTACAACCCATGGCGGTATCCCTTGGCTTTGGTATTTTATGGGCAACGGTCTTAAACTTGGTCTACGTCCCCTTGCTTTATGCGGTCGTGTATAAGATAAAAAGGGTATAAGTGATGATTTATTATGCTGTTAAGTACGGTGATGGTATAATCCGCGAATAATTTTATGGACAGTGAAATGTATCTTCGCTCATTTTTAATTCTTATATTGGCTTTACATGTAAGCATGGCACAAGAGTGGAAGCGTACCGATAGTGTTTCATTAAAGAAAGATCAGCTAGAACGACTTTTAGTTAAAAACGGAGACTCTCAGCGTCTTTTAGAGTTTCGTTGGACCTTATATACAAATGACGCCTTAGTGGTATTACGAAACTTTGATGATAGGGTGAGCCAACATGTTTTGAAACTCAATCATGTCAATCAAAGCTTTCGTATAGAACTTTTACCTCATACGGCATATAAGGTAAAGGTACCGTATTTACTGATCAAGTTTACAGATTTTGATTTTCAAAAAAATGAAGGTCAATTTGATATCTATCTTCAAGATGATGCACAAGAGATCGAATTGGAATATTTAAAGAAGTGAGTTTATGCTAGAACGTGTAGAGACAATAATGAATCAGTTAGTAGATGAAGTGGGTTATGATGAGGTCAGCAGACTTTTTAGCACACTTCGCGGTGGAAAACGTCTTCGTGCTAAATTGATTTTTAAAATTGCACATACCCATAATGACGCTCCTCTGCTCGCTGCAATTGTAGAGCTTATTCACGCTGCAAGTCTTCTTCATGATGATGTTATCGATGATGCAGATCTGCGTCGTGGTGTCGCTTCTGTTAATGCGACTGAGGGTTCTAAAACGGCTATTATGTTAGGCGATATCTTATATTCAAAAGGCTTCAGCGCTCTGGTTGCCTTTGATAAAGAGATCGCTCAGTGTATTGCTAACTCGGTTACAGCACTCTCCAAAGGTGAGATGATGGATGTGGCTATGGCAGAATCATTCAATGATGATGCCGAAGCTTATCTTGAAATGCTCTATTTTAAAACCGCAACACTGATTGAAGCTGCAGCAAAATCTGCGGCACTTTTAGAAGGTAAAGATGCGAATTCATATGCGCTTTATGGTAAGAACCTAGGCCTCTCTTTTCAGATCATTGATGATATCTTAGATATTGTCTCTGATGAAGCTACACTAGGAAAACCGGCACTTCATGATTATGTAGAAGGAAAGTGTACCCTTCCTTATATCTATCTCTATCATGATTTAGATAGCATAGAAAAAGAGAAACTAAAATCACTACATAAAAAAGTGTTAAGCGAAGAAGAGTCTTTATGGATTAAGGCTAAGATGAAAGAGCATCACAGTATCGAGCGATCCTTTATGTTAGCGCGTAAGCTAAGTGATGAAGCCATTGCCTGCGTGGAAGATGAGGAACTCAAAGCGATTATTGAAACCATGATGAAGCGAAGTTTTTAATGCATTATCTGACAATCAGTTTTACGCACAAAAACTCAACGCTTGAGATACGTGAAAAACTAGCCTTTAATGGTGATGATGAACTGAAGCAATGTCTTGAGAATATTCAAGCTAATGCTATGATTAATGAGTCGTTTATTGTCTCTACATGTAATCGTATGGAGATTGTCTCTTCGTGTAAAGATGTTGATACGGCAACACGCCATATTTTAGCGATGCTCTCAAAACATTCTGGAATTACTTTCGATGAGATCGAACGACGCGCAGATGTCTTTGATGATCAAGGGGCAATTCACCATCTTTTTAGTGTGGCAAGTTCGCTTGACTCTATGGTTGTTGGCGAAACACAGATTGCGGGTCAGTTAAAAGATGCTTATCGTTTTGCGATGGATCATGGTTTCTGTCATCAAAAACTTGAACGCGCTGTCCATTATGCCTTTAAGTGTGCGGCAGAAGTACGTAATGTTACGGATATCTCTTCAGGAGCCACCTCTATAGCCAGTGTCGCTGTCGCTAAAGCAGATGAGGTTGTTGGATCATTAGTGGGTAAACGCGCCCTTATTATCGGTGCGGGTGAGATGTCGGTTATCAGTGCTAAAACCTTACAGCGACATGATGCTGAGATTACGATTATGAATCGTACCCGTGCGAAAGCCGAAGAGATAGCCCTTACATGTAAGGCTAGAGTTCGTAATTATGATGAGATTTTCCATGCTATTAATGAGTATGATCTTATCTTTACTTCTACAGGATCATTAGATCCAATTATTACCGAATCAATGGTTGCTGACTGTTCCTTTGAGCGTTACTGGTTTGACATGGCAGTACCGCGTGATATTAATGTTAGAGACCGCGAGGATCTTCATATCTTTGTTGTGGATGATTTGAAAAGTATTGTAGATGATAACATGAGTTTGCGCGAAGATGAAGCACGCGCGGCATTTTCAATTGTAGGGCGTCATACTATGGGGTTCTTTGATTGGTTAAAATGCCTCTCTATTGAACCGCTGATTAAAGAGTTGTATCTGCGCGGATATGATGCAGCAAAAACTGAGACTCAGCGTGTCATTAATAAACATTATCTTCCTAAAGCGTATGAAGAGAATATTCAAAAAGCGTGCGAACAGACGGTTAAACGTCTCTTACATGATCTGAGTTCTCAGATGCGTATTAGTGTACAAGAGTCTGATGGTATGATTACATCATTAAAAAAGATGCTCGATGAGAGCGATGAAGACAATATAATCCATAAGGAACCTAAATGAGATTTTCCAAAGCCTTTATTCCCACGTCTAAAGAAGCCCCTTCTGATGCTATTTTAGCCAGTCATGTTTTTTTATCGCGCGCGGGTTTTGTATCACAAGTAGCTAGTGGATTGTATAACTATCTTCCTTTGGGAAAACGTGTTTTGCGTAAAATTGAAGCAGTTATCAATGATGAAATGTCACGTTGTGGTGCTCAAGAAGTTGAACTGAGTTTTGTCACTCCAGCAGATCTTTGGCAAGAGAGTGGACGGATTGAGAAGTTTGGAAAAGAGCTACTTCGCTTTAGAGATCGTAAAGAGAATCTTTTTGTCTTAGGGCCAACTCATGAAGAGATGATGGTAAATATTGTTCGTAACCGCCTTAGCAGTTATAAACAACTCCCTATGAATCTTTATCAGATTAAGACAAAGTTTCGCGATGAAGCGCGTCCACGATTTGGACTGATGCGTGCGCGTGAATTTGTGATGAAAGATGGTTATAGTTTTCATGCAAATGAAGAAGACCTTGAGCGTGAGTTCGATGCAATGGAAGCGGCATATAAACGTATTTTAGAGCGTTTAGGATTAGAATTTCGTATTGTTGAAGCCGATAGCGGATCGATTGGTGGAAGTGGTTCAAAAGAGCTTATGGTTTTGGCTGATAGCGGTGAAGATACCATTGCTGTGTGTCGTTCATGTGAATATGGTGCCAATATTGAAGCGGCAGTACGTGCAGAGCGTAGTGATATTCCTGAAGCACCAGAGGCTGAGTTTAATAAGTTTAAAACACCAGAGATTAAATCTATAGAAGATCTGAGTAACTTTTTTAAAGTCGATCCTTTTTATACGGTTAAAACGGTTGCCAAACGTGCAATTTTTGAAGAGGGTGACAGTATTGTTTTCTTCTTTTTAAGAGGTTCAGACACCCTTCAAGAAGTCAAGGCAACGAATGCTGCTAAAGCTTTAGAACTTGTAGATGTGAGTGAAGCGGAGTTGATAAATGCTGGTTTTAAACCAGGGTTTATTGGTCCACTCGATGTAGAAAGTGTAGCGTGTATTTTTGATACCGCACTACAAAATGCCACAACAATGATATGTGGCGCCAATGAGGAAGACTATCATTATGTTGGTGTTGACATGAGTGTGATTAAAGATGTGGAATATATTGATTTGGCTGAGGTACAAGAGGGTGATGGCTGTCCTCACTGCAGTGGAACACTTTCATATACGAAAGGGATTGAAGTAGGGCATATCTTTAAACTCGGTACAAGCTATTCTAAAGCACTTAAAGCAGAGTTTTTGAATGAGAGAGGTCAGGCTGAGCCTTTGGTCATGGGAACCTATGGTATGGGGGTAAGTCGTTTGATTGCTGCGGTGATTGAACAACATCATGATGATTCAGGATGTATCTGGACGAAAGAGACTGCACCATATACTTTAAATATCATGGTTTCAAATATTAAAGATGACGCTCAGATGGCCTTAGGTGAAAAACTTTATATAGCATTAAATAAGGTCGGAGTAGAAGTTATCATTGACGATAGAAAAGAGCGTTTTGGCTTTAAGATGAAAGATGCAGAACTTATCGGCTTTCCCTATACCTTAATCATAGGTAAAGAACTTGTCAATGGTAATGTGCAACTCTTTGATCGTCAAAGTGGAGAAAAAACTACACTTGAGGCAGATAAAGCTTATGATGCGATCATGGATATTTTATCATGATCTATTTTATACTCTATCTCTTTCTTGAAGTATTAGTATCAGTCAATATTTCCTCTGAAATTGGTGGCTTAGCCACCTTTGGTGAGATTGTAGCAAGCGCTTTTATTGGAATTTACATACTTTTTCATTTTCAAGCTACGCTTGGTGAGAATATGCGAGCAGTCTCAGCGCAAGAGATCAATTTACAAAAATTTCAAGAACTGAATATTTTTACACTTTTAGGCGCAGTACTCTTGATTATACCGGGCTTTTTAACAGATATTATTGGTATACTTTTGCAGTTTCATGTTTTTACGAGTATGTTGGTTAACCGTTTTTCGGCAAAATTCAACTCTAAACCAAAAGAACAAAATTCAAATCATACAAAGGATGACAATGTCATTGATGTCGAAATTATCAGCGATAGCATTACTAGGAACTAGTCTCTTCGCAGCAAGCAACGCAGAAGTAGAATCATTTTTAAAAAAACAGATCGGAGCGAATCCGTCAATTAAATCATTAGATGTTAAAGTGGTTGATAAAAAACCTCTTTCAGAGCCAAAAGGCTGGGATGCTATGGTGATTAATCTCAAAGCAACCGTAAAGCAAGGAAATGCTGACCGTCCTATTACCCAACGTATGGTCTATTTTGTGAGTGGCGATTATCTTACTGCTGATTTGACAAATATTAAAACCGGTCAGCAACTTAAAAACTCCATATCACCTGATTTTAAACCTGAATATTATAAAAAAGCAAACTTGATTTATGGAAATGAAAACGCACAACATAAAGTCGCAATTTTTTCAGATCCTCTCTGTCCATTTTGTCGTAAGTTTGTACCAGAAGCTATTAATTATATGAAAAAATATCCAAGTAAATTTGCCGTTTATTATTATCACTTACCATTAGTATCACTTCATCCTGCAGCAGTAGCATTAACCAAAGCAGCTGTGGCGGCAGAACTTGAAGGACGTCAAAACACAGTTTTAGAGATGTACAAAGTAGAAGTTGGCGGTCGTGAAAGTAATAATCAGAAAATCCTTGATGCTTTTAATAAGCAGTTAGGAACAAAAATTACCTTAAAAGATATTGAAAATCCTAAGGTCGTTAAGCATTCAGAATTTGATATGAGTGTTGCTCAAAACCTGATGGTCAATGGAACGCCTACCATGTTCTTTGATGGCAAAAAAGATGGATCCAAAGCAAAATTTAGAGCAGTTAAGGTTAAATAAATAATGGAAAAACTAATTATCGCTACGCGTGAAAGTAAGCTAGCTATGTGGCAAAGCATCCATATTAAAGCGCGTTTAGAAGAGCTCAATCCAGGCTTACATGTAGAGCTACTTCCAATGAAATCATTGGGCGATAAGATTCTTGATGCCCCCTTGGCTAAGATTGGGGGTAAAGGGCTGTTTTTAAAAGAGTTAGAAGAGTCAATGCTTCGAGGTGAAGCACATATTGCAGTCCATTCGCTAAAAGATGTTCCTACCGTACTTCCTGAAGAACTTCCTTTGATCGCGGTAACGGAGCGTGAAGATGTTCGTGATGCGATGCTGAGCGATAAATATCGCGATATTGATGACCTTCCAAAAGGTGCCGTTGTAGGAACATCATCACTGCGTCGTCAGATGCAGTTAATGCGGCTTCGTCCTGATCTGAATATAAAATGGCTTCGTGGTAATGTAAATACACGCATTCAAAAACTTAAAGATGGACATTATGATGCTATTATTTTAGCCACTGCAGGGATTAGCCGTTTAAATCTTCTCGATCTTGTCGAGCATGTTTATCCTATCTCTTTGTTTGAGATGATTCCAGCTATGGGACAAGCCGCTTTAGGCATTCAATGTATTAATGATCCTGAAATTATTAAAATTGTTCAAGGTCTTGATGATGAGTACAGTCGTGTTGAAACAACAATTGAGCGTGAATTTGTTGATACCTTAGAAGGTGGCTGTCAAGTCCCTATTGGTGTTAATGCAACGGTTATGGAAAATGATGATGTTATCATTAAAGCCATCCTTGGTATGCCTGATGGCTCTGAAATTATGACAGAAACCAAACTTGTTAATCGAGATAACTATGAAGGTGTTGGTAGAGCTATGGCAGAAGTGATGATACAGCGCGGTGCCAAAGATGTTTTGAGCCGTGCTGAAGAGATGTCCAGTATCGCTACGGATTTTTCATAGGCTTTTAAGCGTAAAAGGGTGTATTATAACACCCAGATATCACATTTTCGTACTATCTCTTGGAAGTGTTAAGCAAAATATTATAATTACTAATGTAACATATCTGTAATTTATTAATTCAGAGGTAGTGCCTATTATGAGAAAGAGTCTTTTTTTTCTGCTAAGTGTCATGGTATTAACATCTTTTTCTTTAGAAGCCAGAGTCTATAAGGGCCAAAAAGAATACATAAAAAAATGTAAAAAGTGTCATAATGATGGTCAAGAGCTTGCGTATTCAAAGAAAAAACGTGAGTGGAAAAAGCTTATGAAATCCAAGGGTGACCCTATGGCTGCCTTGCATTTAGAAAATAAAAAAGCAAGTGACTCTTGGAAATATTTTCAAAGTAAAAAATACACAAAAAAAGCTAAACACCTCAAAGACTTTTTTATAGAATATGCCAAAGATAGTGATAATGTTCCTGCGTGTGACTAATCAAGTCGCACATCTTTCTCTTTTTCGCTAAAATGACACACTTTTTTTAATATTGGAGATTCTATGGACAAAATGTGGTCCGGACGTTTTTCATCAGGTGCTTCGTCACTTCTAGATGATTTTAACGCCTCAATAATGTATGATCGTAAACTGTATCGCGAAGATATTGAAGGCTCTTTAGCCCATGCTGCTATGTTGTGTGAACAAGGTATTTTAACTCAAGAAGAGTTAGCTGATATTCAAAAAGGTTTGACTCAGGTTCGTGAAGAGATTGAGTCGGGTAGTTTTGAGTGGAAGATTAGCGATGAAGATCTTCATATGGCAATTGAAAAACGTTTAACTGCCATTATTGGTGATGCTGGAAAAAAAGTGCATACGGGACGAAGTCGTAATGATCAAGTTGCTGTAGATTTTAGACGTTATGTTATTCGTAAAAACCGTGAGATTATACAAGGTTTAAAGTCTTTAATGGAAGCCATTACTGATATCGCCAAAGATCACACGGAGACATTACTCCCTGGTATGACACATCTTCAACATGCCCAGCCAATTAATTTCTCTTTTCATCTTTTAGCGTATGCTTCGATGTTTAAGCGTGATATTGAACGTTTTGAAAGTTCACGAGAACGTAACAATATCTCTCCTCTAGGATGCGCGGCACTCGCAGGAACTCCACATAATATCAATAGAGAGATGACAGCCAAAGAGCTTGGGTTTTCAGATGTGAGTACCAATTGTCTTGATACGGTGAGTGATAGGGATTTCGCCTTAGAGATTCTTTTTAATATTTCAACCATGATGATGCACATCTCTCGTCTTTCAGAGGAGTTAGTGATGTGGTCAAGTTATGAATTTGGTTTTGTTGAACTCAGTGATGCGTATTCTACCGGTTCATCCATCATGCCGCAGAAGAAAAACCCCGATGTTCCTGAGCTCTTACGTGGAAAAACTGGACGTGTCAATGGTAAT
>JAYEGP010000199.1:0-2370 GCA_034659135.1 Campylobacterota bacterium | reverse complement strand
CCAGTTTAGCTCCAATCCCTGCCACATGAGCAAGCAGTGAAGCCGAAGCGGAGTTGATATCCACACCCACACGATTAACAAGGTCTTGCGTGACATCAGAGAGTTTTTTCTCTAAAAGTTTCTGATCGACATCATGCTGATACTGTCCTACCCCTAAAGATTTTGGGTCAATCTTTACAAGCGCTGCCATAGGATCACGAAGACGTTGAGCGATGGAGATCGCACCGCGTATGGTGACATCAAGGTCTGGATACTCTTGCGCGGCTATTTTTGAAGCGGAATAGACAGAAGCACCGGCTTCAGAGACAACCGTATACGTCAGCTTAGCATCTTCTTTTTCATTTAAAGTAGCGAAAAATTCTTGCGTTTCTCGTGAGGCGGTACCGTTTCCGATAGCGACACCATTGATATGATACTTTTTAGCTAAGGCTAAAATCTTGGTTTTAGAGCTTTCGTAGTCATTTTTTGGTGCAGTTGGGTAGATCACTCCCTGTTCGAGGTAGTTCCCGTTTTCATCAATCACTGCGAGTTTACAACCGGTTCTAAAGGCGGGATCAACACCTAATAAAACCCATTTACTTACTGGAGGTGTCATTAAAAGTTGTGAAAGGTTTTTACCAAAGACACCAATAGCAGCGATATCCGCACGTTCTTTTAGCTCCGCATGGACTTCACGCTCTATTGAGGGTAGTAAAAGTCGTTTCAGTCCATCTTTATAAGCATCAAAAAGGAGGCTTTGCGAACTCGAAGCCTTACGCGGAATTTTGTACTTTTTGATGTTCTCTTCAATACGCGCTATATCGACAGAAATTTTGACAGAGAGCTCTTTTTCCTTGACGCCACGCATAATGGCCAGATAACGATGAGAAGGAATGTAAGCAATCTTTTCAGAGTGTGCTACAAAGTTTTTGTAAACTCCCTTTTCATCAAAACTCTTAGCCTTTTTAACCTCTAAGAGGCCAAAACGCATCATGGAGTTTCGAATGGCCTCACGCTCACGAGGCATATCCGCATAACGTTCGGCTAGGATGTCTTGAGCTCCTTTGATGTTCTCTTGCGTTTGTGCCTCTTTTTTAAACTCATTAAGGCTAAGCCTTGCACGTTCTAAAGTATTGGCTAAAGGCACTAGCCCTTTGGCAATGGCAGTCGCCGCGCGTGAACTTTTTTTCTCTTTATAGGGACGGTAAATATCTTCCAAGCTTCTAAGCGTCTCTGCCTTATCAATACTTTCTTTGATACGCGTACTAAGAACGCCTTTCTCTTCAATCAGCCGTTTAATCTCCTCTTTACGCTCTAAAAGTTTTTTACTGCTCAGGTAGATGGTTTCAAATTCACGTAAGGTATCATCACTGGCTCCTCCTGTCATCTCTTTACGATAACGTGCGATGAAAGGGATGGTAGCACCCTCATCGAGGAGTTGAAGGATGTTAGAAATATGCTCTTTTTTGAGTGGGGTTTTTGAGATTAAAAGGGTGATTAATGCGTTCATGATACTTTTTTTCTGGCATTATATTGAGAATTTCTTGAATTAGAGGGTCACGATCGAAAAGGGTTCATTGGAAATACCCTTAATAATAGACACGCTCAAGATGCTTTACATGTAAGATTGTTTATAATGGCTTTTTTAAAGGCAGGGTATGCAACAAAAAGTCATTATCGAGCGTCGAATGAGGGGGATGGTGGATTTTCCTGATACTAAAGATGCCAAGGGTATTTTTCATCGTGTGAAACAGGCCTATGCCAATCACGATACGATGGTTATTGCCCTGGTTTTTCTCCCCTTTAAGCTCAAACAGCTTCAATCGTATCAGCGTGGAGGAGCAAAAGAAGAGCTTGAAAATTTAGCTTTTTATATGGACCTTGGTAAACTCTTGGAGTTTGATACCAGTGACGCAGTAAAGTTAAAAAACAGCATTGAATTGATCAATGACTCCGCGCACAGTAATTTTAATATCTCCAAACGTGTGAAACTGATTAATAAGTCAAAAAAGAGTAAAACCAATAAGAGTTATCTCTTTTGGGATATTGAGAATTTTTCAAATATTGCCTCGATCTTTAGTGAGTTGATTGAGCCGTATGAGATTGAAGATGAACGTATCTATCTGGCGGCAAATCCGGATTCACTCTATCTGAAAAAACGTGAGTGGGAAGCTAATCTGTACGATTATGGTAAAACCTTGCAATCGTTTAATTTTACCAAATGTGATCATGGTAAAA
The DNA here is from genome assembly GCA_034659135.1 of Campylobacterota bacterium. Classification (GTDB taxonomy): domain Bacteria; phylum Campylobacterota; class Campylobacteria; order Campylobacterales; family Sulfurimonadaceae; genus S010-53. The sequence continues at coordinate 153 of JAYEGP010000199.1, read as the reverse complement.
ATGTAGCAGATGATGTTTTGCTGGATAATTTTAAAAAGCTAGGTCTGCAAAATAGTGATATCTATATGATGACCTTTGATAGAGAACTCAAGGAGCGTTTTGTAGAGGTGTGCCATAAGAGCAACAACCTCTATATTATGAAGAAGTAAGCAG
>JAYEGP010000198.1:0-2388 GCA_034659135.1 Campylobacterota bacterium | reverse complement strand
AAAAAAATTGCTAACAAGTTCATCTTTGGTTGACTTTGAGTATTAGCTGTATCATATAGAAGAGCTATTAATTTATCAAAAGCGTTGTCATGATTTCCAATGCTTCTTAATGCAAATTTTATTTGTAGCTCTTTATTGTAACTACTGTTATTTTCTAGAAATTTTTTAATCTCTTCCAATTTTTGTTTCATTACTGTATATGTCCCATAATCTTATCAAGTGTATATTTCATATCTACATCTAAATCCATATTCTTCTGCATCCAATCAATATAACCTCTATCACTTTGGCAAATATCAGCTATATTTTTACCTTTATGTTTTCCAAACGCAAAAGTTTCTATAAAAATTGGAGTCTTTGTAAGCTCCTCCATTTTTGTCATAGGATTAACATCTGGAAACTGCTCTTTTGTAAGTGATACAAGTTTCATAACTAATACATCACCGATAGCGTCATGTGCTTTTATAGTGACAGTGTACTTATCAGCTTCAACTTGTTCGTCTTTATGGGGTTCTAGAGCATATCTAAGATATTGAAGTGCTTTTGATTTTTGTTCTGGAAGTAGATGTTTAGCGACTCGAAGTGTATCTATAATTCTTATCTGAGATACAAATCCCTCTTTTTCCACCATCCCCATATCAAAAGGCATATTATGAGCAATGAGAAAATTTTCTTGATTGTTTAAAGATTGAAGCGTTTTATAAAAGTTAGTATCTGTAAACAGACCTTTACCTTCTATAAGATCAGGAGTGATGCCATGAACAGCCATGGCTTCTATTTTTATTGGTAATACTGTGCTACAAAGCTCATCAAAGACTTCAACTTCACCTTTTGCATCAACAATCATAGCACCAACTTGTATGATTCTATCTTCTTCTTGGTTTCCCGTTGTCTCTGTATCAAAGAGTATGTATTTTGTCATCGTTTAGTCCTCACCTAAGTTCATCAATTTCTTTATTTTAAGAAAAATATTCATATTACCTTTTACTATTCTATATAATTTAAAATCTTCTTCAAGACCGGTACACTCAAAATTAAATGCCTGATCTACCTGGTTATTTATAATTTTTAACGCTTGGTTTTCAAGCTCGGTAGCACTATTGCAACTAACATACTTGATTATTGGAGCAAAAGATTTTTTACACATTTTCCAGTCATCCGCCAATTCAAACGGAGATTTATTAGCACCAATAAGTGTCAGTGCATGTTTATAATCTATAGGCTGATGAGTAATAAATTTTTTGATTAATTGACGCTCGGAGTAGTCCCAATTTTGATTATAAGCAATCCAGTTTGCCAGACTCTCCTCTAATATTTTAAACCAAATACGATCTTCATAACATTTTGCCTGAAAAGGTTCACTTGCTAAAGCAATATCTTCTCTTAAGTCTGTTCTATTTGCAGGAAACATATAGGCATGTCCAAGCTCATGAATCACTATCTTTGCCATTATCGTTTTAAAGTCAGAAGAAGCAAAGGTTTTTATCTTCAATGCGTTTTTTATTCTGTTTGGATAGATCTCAATATAGGGATAGGTTTCTTTTGCATTAGATATTATAATTTCTCCTCTTGAGTCAAGCGATAAAGGATTAATAAAGACAGCAAGATAATCTGGATCTATTTCATCTTTTTCATATTTGATAATAGGTTCTTCATCTTTATCCAAAATATTTATTTCCATTTGATGTAGATGTTTTAATTCAATCGTTATAACATTGTTGATTATATCTTCTACCTGCTGTAGAATATTGCTTGAAAGTACTGTTTTTTCTTTAATCAACTTAATCTTCAATTTTAAATCCTTTTACTTTTTTCGCTCTTGCATAAATATTGCAATAATGATTACTCTAATACATAATATTGCCACCTGACTCCTCAGAGGCACTTTCATTCGTTGATTTGACAGAACCGCTGCATTCTGGACATCCTGTGCTGGCACAACTGCCACACAGTGCACCTCTCCATTCACATTGATCACAGCTATAATCATCATAAGGGTGTGAATGTGCTGTTGCGACAGTTAAAAACGTTGTCTTGCATTTATTGCATTGGACATGATCGAAGCCGGTGATAAAATCCATTGTCATTTCTATTTTCCCTTTTTTAAATCTTTAACTTCATCTTCAAGTTCACTAATTTTTACTCTTAACGTTTCCAAACTCTGGATCTATCTCTTTGTGAACAACTTCTTTAACTTGATCTTCATATGAGAAATTGAAATTGATTGTTCGTTGAAGTTGCCAGATACCATACAAAAAACCTGCATCTTATCCCGAAGTACTTGAGAGTTTTTAGGATTAATATCTATAATTGGACGATGTCCATTTTGTTCTGAGAACTCTCTAATGATGTCAGCATCATAACCAGCATCTTGCAAATCATAAAGGT
>JAYEGP010000197.1:0-2388 GCA_034659135.1 Campylobacterota bacterium | reverse complement strand
GTGCCACAACACAGAGTCATTATGAGGCCAACTCTATTGACTATGCGATAGAAAACGGTGATACCAACATCTTGACACTCGGTGTCGTCATTGTAGAGGTTCCTTTAAGCTACGCCTACAACTTCACAATTCCTAGCGGTGAACTTTCTGTGGGTGGTTCGGCAAAGATCATGCAAGGACGCTCTTTTTTCAAAACACAACGTGTTGATAATAAAGATGATGATAGCGACAATGCGCAAAATGAGATCACCACATCGACAAACTTTGGTATGGATCTTGGACTCTTGTATGTCTCTTCAGATATCAAAGGTTTACGTGCGGGGATGATGCTTAAAAATTTTAACTCACCCTCATTTGAGACCGTTAAAGGCTTTGGTGATGTAACCCTTGATCCGATGGCACGTATTGGTGTTTCATATCTGATTCTTGAAAACCTCGAAGTCGCAGCCGATCTTGATCTGACTGAAAATGAGATGATCGATGATGTCACCAGATCGCGCATGTTTGGAGTAGGTATCGGCTGGCAGGCTGTAGAGTGGTTTAACCTCAGCGGTGGTTTTATGAAAAACACTTCAAATTCTGATGAAGGTCTTATCTATACCGCAGGTTTTGGTCTCGGTCCAAAAGCCTTTCACTTTGATCTTGCCGCGCAGATGTCAGGGCAACAAAACAGCTATGAGGGGCAGAGTGTTCCCGCATATGCCAATATAATGCTCTCGCTAAACTCACAATGGTAAGTTCTTAAAATCCTTTACATGTAAGAAAGCTCTTACATGTAAGCCCTAAACTTCTATAATCTTCACGCCCTCATCAAGCAGATAACACAAATACCCCTCAACCGCTTCACCCGTGATCTCACGCAGCGCTTTTTTATAAAACTCGACCTGTTTGAGATGGGACTCACTCTAAAAGTACTTCCTAATTTTTATTTATAAACCCAAATAACCATAAGGGTATCTTTTTATCGTTGCTTGTAAAATCAATATCTAAAACCAAATAGCTTTTTTCTATATCTTTTATCTGCTTGAAATTTTTATTTTTTCCACCTACTTCAAAGATAAAGTCATTAACTTTAAAGTCTCCGATGTCGCTGTAATATATGCTCTCAAAACATGATGCAAAATAGCTTTCTCTTAAAGTACCCTCATCAACGTCAAGATTAAACTCTTTAGCATAAGCGTGTAAAATATTCGTATTGGAAAAAAGAAGTTTTTCTGGCTTTTTTGATATTTTTGTAGAATACTTTTTGACAGGATTAAAAATTTCCGTTTTATCTAAGATTTCCAAATAACTATAGAGAGTCGGTTCACTGATGCCAAATACTCGTGATAATTTAGCAATATTGACCTTATAAGGTTTTCCTGCTGAAAGCACAATATAGATTAGTTTTTTGAACAATACAATATGACTGTAATCAATTTTATTAAGTGATGGAATATCTTCACTAATGACTTTATCCAAGGCATTAAAGAGTTTTTGATTAAACGTCGTAATACCTTCTAAATAAAATGGATACGCTCCATGTTGCAAATAGGTTTTAAAGTGTGCATAAAGGTCTTCATGCTCAAAAACCAATTCTTTGCTAATCTCAGATGCTGAGCTTAGTATCGTATCTAATGGGTATCCTTGAAATTTGATATCTTTAGAAAGTTCTAAATACTCCCTAAATGACAAGACACTCATACGATAAAGTACTAATCTTCGACTTAAGTCATATTTTTCAAACAAAATATTAATCATAGATGAGCCACTAATACGAAGAGACATGTCAGGGTAAGAGTCATAAATATTTTTTAATTCTCTCGCCCAATTTTTATATTTATGCATCTCATCTATAACGACTGTTCTGCCACCTAAAGAGTAAAACTCTTCAATAAGATCTTTGAGTTGAATATTAATAAATTCAACATCGTCAGCACTCACATACAGATATTTTTCATCTAAATTTTTAAGATATTGCAATAGCAAAGTTGTTTTACCAACACCACGTGAGCCAATCAAGCCTATCAAGCGCTCATCTTCTTGCAGTAATTTTAGATATTCATTTCTGACATAATTGAGACTTACTTTAGCTATTAAACGATCTTGCTTTCTAATAAAATACTCAATACTCATAGAATAACCCTAACTTTATTTATATAAATATAGCATATTATTCTTAATTACATAAATAGACTTTGTGATTTTATTATATTTATACTAAATATATAATGGTAAATACCAATATTCTTTACTCGTAAGCTCTCAAAACCTTGCCAACACTCTCAGCAATAACAGCTAAACGCTCATTGATAACATCTTCTACAATATAAAGATCCACACCCTCATAATCATGTGCAATGTAATTTCTAAGCTCATAGCTGCCTTTGATATCTTGTTTTTCAAAAT
>JAYEGP010000196.1:0-2399 GCA_034659135.1 Campylobacterota bacterium | reverse complement strand
TACTATCAGGTGAGTGGAGCATTTGATTATGCCAATTCAGTGGGTGGAAGTTTTCAGTATCTTCTCTACATCACACGCGATTTTAATCTCTTCTTTGGTATTAATGGTGGATTGATGAACTTAAAGGTTGTTGATAACTCCATAGGCATTAGCTATGAGTATTCTGATCCCTATTTCGGTGGGGATGTTGGTTTTAATTATGAGTTGCATGAGTTACTTGGATTAGAAATTGGCGCACGTTATATTAATATTGATGCTGAAAATACACAATACTACATTGATACCACTTCTGGTGATACTATGTCACGTACTTATACTGTTGAGCAGATGATCAACGTCTATGCGAGTATGATCTTTAAGTTCTACGTGGATTAATCTTTGAAAAAATCACTTTTACTTTTAGTGAGTTTAGGCTCACTACTTTTTGCTGATAAGGTTATGGTTGAGACCATTGCTTGTCCTGAACTGAGCATCATTAAAAATAGTGCCCAGTATTCTGATGATATCATGGCGTTAAACCAATACGCTATTGCTAATGATTGTAAGTTTTTAAGTAGTGTTGATGCTATTGAAGCGATAGACTATGATCCCGCAACAGATAAAACACTTTTTATTAAAATTTTAGTAAAACGCTCTGGTGATATCCTTTATGCAAAGCGTCAACATCTACTTATCGAACAACCGGGTAAGAAAAATAACTTCCGTTTTTAACTTTTCACTTTCTTAATCATCTCATAAGCAGCATTGATCTGCTGTACCTTCTGTGTCGCTTCAGCAATATATTCATCACTTTTTCCTTGCGCCTTCATAAGATCAGGGTGATGCTTTTTAACGGCTTTTCGGTACGCTTTTTTGACCGTATCGAGCGTATCACTCTCTTGAACACTCAAGAGCTTATAGGCCTCATCAAGTGAGCTTTGTGTGGTTACGCCAGAGTGCATCTGTGAAAAACGTGAGAGTATGGCATCAAGTTCATCTTGGCTTACATGTAAGAAGGCTGCTATTTTCATAATAAGTCGCTCTTCATGATTAGAAAAACTACCGTCAATAAAAGCCAGATTGACTAAAAACATTAACATCATATGGCGTTTTTGTTGGCTGGAACGAATAAGAATGTAGAGTGCTGATGCTACTTGATCGACATTTTTTTCTAAGGCTTTCTCTTCATTAAAAATCTCTTTTAAATAGCGTTTTGCCTGATCCGGATGGGGAAAAACTTTTGCAATATCGTTGATCATATTACTGATGAGTTCCGCTTCAAGTTCATGAACTCTACCATCGGCCTTAGCGACTTTAGCCATAAGGGCTACAAAGAGTCCCAATTCACTTGAATGCAGTGACTCTTTAGTCACGTTAAAGTTTTGAAACTGTTTTTGAGAGTAATAAATCTTCTCAAAACGACGATAGCCTCTATAGATGCGATAGAGAATATAAAAGATAACTCCGTAGATAATAATTGATGTCATGCTAATGTACCTTATGTATAATTGCATGATATTTTACATGTAAAGAACCAAATGAAAGATAAACTCACTAAAATTGATCTCGGTGTGCGTTATATGCTGCTTTCATCTTTTCTTTTTGCCATTATGGGTGCCTTTGCTAAACTCTCAAGTGAATCCATGAGCTCTATTGAAGTGGTTTTTTTTCGTAATGTTTTTGGAGTGGTGTTAGTTGGAGCCATGATCTTAAAAAAACCGATGCAACATAGTGGCGGTAAACCTTTTTTACTTTTTTTCCGTGGAGTGATGGGATTTATTGCGCTGTTGGCATTTTTTTATAATATCGCACACATTCCACTCGGTGATGCGATGACATTTTCTAAAACCTCACCGATCTTTACCGCACTCTTTGCATGGCTTTTTTTACGAGAAAAACTTTCACTTCGAGGCTGGATTGCTGTGATGATAGGCTTTGTTGGAATTGTATTTATTACGAAGCCAACAGGCTTAGGCTTGAGTAAAACAGATTGGCTTGGAATCTTTAGCGGTGTTGGAGCCGCATTGGCTTATACTTCAGTGAGAGAGTTAAAAAAACATTATGACACCAGAGCTATCGTGTTCTCTTTTATGATTGTTGGTACGATTGGACCTTTAGTCTTGATGATGTTAAGTCCCTATGTTCCAGAAAATAATTTAGATTTTCTTTTTGCTAAATTTATTATGCCAGAGGGGATAACATGGATCTATATTTTAGGAATGGGTCTCTTTGCAACATTGGCACAGCTCTATATGACAAAAGCTTATGGAGAATCACAAGCAGGCATTGTTGGGGCAGTCAGTTATACCAATATTGTTTTTTCAATTTTTATAGGGCTTATTCTTGGTGATAACTTTCCTGACAGCATGATGATATTTGGGATAGTTTTAATCATTAGTAGTGGGCTATTAGTAGCTAAG
>JAYEGP010000195.1:0-11925 GCA_034659135.1 Campylobacterota bacterium | reverse complement strand
ATGGCACCTAAGCTTTCACCGGTGATGCTCTTAAACATTCTTGAAAAATGAAAAGGGCTGTATCTGGCTACTTTAGAGAGTGTGTCGATATCAAGTGTTTCATCAAGATGTGATTCGATGTACTCAAGCACACGATTGATCTCTTTGGATTCGTACATCATTATGGCACTCCTTGAAAAGCGTAGAATTTAATATTTTAAAAGTAGGCTTACTTCTATTGATAATTATATCACTAAAGAAATAGTAGATGTGCTTTGTCTAAGATTTGAAGATGTAGATTAAACACCTAAAGAGAATGAATAGGGCCTCATCTTAAGCGTTTTAGGGTATTATTAGCAGATTTTTTCTTAACAATAATCATGAAATTAAAGACTATTTAATATTCTATATAGGAAGTTATATAATGGAGCATATCGCAATAAAACATAATGATGAGATTGTAGACCTACAGACGGCTGCAGTTCGTGGCTTTGAAGGGGTGGGCATTGCACTTGATAATTCTGCAGACTCACTTGAAGTTCTTCGGCACTCTACAGCGCACTTAATGGCTCAAGCCATTAAAAACCTTTACCCTAATGCCAAGTTCTATGTCGGTCCTGTTGTCAAAGAGGGCTTCTATTACGATTTTAAAGTGAATGAAGAGATTGGTGAAGCCGATCTTAAGCGCATTGAAAAAGAGATGCTTAACTGCGCAAAGAAGAAATATGAAATTGAGCGCTATGAGATCACGATGGATGAAGCAAAAGTAAAATTTGCAGATGATCATCTTAAATTAGCTGTTATGGAACGTATTCCAAGTGATACGGTGAGTATCTATAAACAGGGGGAGTTTGAAGATCTCTGTCGGGGGCCTCATCTGCCTAGTGTCCGTCATATTCGTTTTTTTAAATTGACAAAAATTGCGGGTGCTTATCTTGGTGGCGATAGTCAAAATGAGATGTTAACACGTATCTACGGCATTGCATTTGCTGATAAAGCCTCACTCAAAGCACACATGGATATGTTGGCAGAAGCGGCAAAGCGTGATCACCGTAAAATTGGTAATGAGATGAAGCTTTTTACTTTCCGTGAAGAGGTTGGTGCGGGCTTTCCTATCTGGTTACCTGCAGGAGGACGTCTTCGTGCCCGTTTAGAAGATCTTCTTTTTAAAGCACATCGTAAACGTGGATATGAGCCGGTTCGTGGGCCTGAGATGTTACGCTCTTCTCTTTGGGAAACTTCCGGACACTATCAAAACTATGGTGAAAATATGTATTTCACTTCAATTGATGAGGTTGAGTTTGGTGTGAAGCCGATGAACTGTGTCGGTCATATTAAGGTGTATGAAGATGAGCTTCACTCGTATCGTGATCTTCCGATAAAATATTTTGAATACGGTGTGGTGCATCGTCATGAGATGACAGGGGCGCTTCATGGACTTTTTCGTGTTCGTGAATTCACACAAGATGATGCTCATATCTTCTGTACAGCAGATCAGATAGAAGATCAAATTATTGAAGTGGTTGATTTTGTCGATAAAATCATGAGTACTTTTGAATTTGAGTATAAGATGATGGTTTCGACAAAGCCTGAAAAAGCGGTAGGTGATGATGCGATCTGGGAAAAAGCAACCGATGCACTTAAAAATGCAATGGATAAAAATGAACTCCCTTATGAGATTGATGAGGGTGGTGGCGCTTTTTACGGTCCGAAGATTGATATCAAAATCACGGATGCGATTGGCCGTGAGTGGCAGTGTGGAACGGTTCAACTCGACTTTAACTTGCCAGAGCGTTTTGAGCTTGAGTACAACGCAGAGGGCAATGAGAAGATTCAACCGGTTATGATTCATAGAGCGATTTTAGGTTCATTTGAGCGTTTTATTGGGATTTTAACGGAGCATTATGCGGGTGAATTTCCAATGTTTGTCGCACCAACACAGGTGGCAATCGTGCCGATCGCGGAGACACATCAAGCTTATGCTAAAGAATTATCCGATAAACTTTTGGATATTGGCGCTGATTCGGAGATTTTTGATAAGAATGATAGTCTTAACAAACGTATCCGAACGGCAGAAAAAGGACGTGTTCCGATGATTATTGTCATCGGTGATGAAGAGGTTGAACACCGAACCATTGCCGTGCGTGATCGTCGCATTCGCGAACAGTATAATCTGAGTGAAGATGAATTTCTTGCTGAGATTCAGAAAAAAATAAACGAGGTAAATTTTTGAGTAAAAAAGACCGTACTATAATGAATGATGACATTCGTGTCCCTGAAGTCCGCTGTAATGTCGATGGTGGTGAATCACTAGGTATCATCTCAACAGATGAAGCAATGAATCAGGCTAATGAAATGGGACTCGATCTCGTTTTGATTGCACCAACAGCAAAACCCCCTGTTGCAAAGATCATGGATTATGGTAAGTTTAAATACCAAGAAGAGAAAAAACTCAAAGAGCAGCGCAAAAACCAGACTAAGATTGATCTCAAAGAGATTAAACTTTCGGTTAAAATCGCAGACAATGACATTGGCTATAAGGTCAAACATGCTCGAGAGTTTTTAGAAGCAGGTAAGCATGTCAAATTTCGTGTCTTTTTACGTGGACGTGAAATGGCGCATCCCGAAGCAGCGCGTGAAGTGCTAATTCGTGTCTGGCCTATGGTTGAAGATCTTGGTGTGATGGATAAACCACCACGTTTAGAAGGTCGTTATTACAACATGCTCGTACTTCCAAACAAAGATGATAAGAAAAAATAGTTTTCTTTTCATCACTCATGCTCTTACATGTAAAGAGATAAAAGTCTAGATGTGTTTGGCAGCAAACTCTAAGAAGGCTTTTTCTTCAAGTGCTTTTGCATAGAGGTAACCTTGAGCCGTGTTACACTCTAGCTCTTGGAGTAGTTCTTGATGCTCCTCAGTCTCTACCCCTTCAGCCACGGTTTTAAGCCCTAGTGCTTTAGCCATAGAGATAATCGTAGATACAATGACTTTATCATCGTTATCGTCTAACATGTCCATTACGAAAGATTTGTCTATTTTCAGCGTGTCAACAGGAAACTGTTTGAGATAGGAGAGCGATGAATATCCTGTCCCAAAATCATCAATAGCAAGAGCAACACCTAGGGCTTTAAGTTCTCCCATCACAATTAAATTTTCAGCAATATTATTCATTGAGATGCTTTCAGTGATTTCAAATTCAAGCAGCGCAGGATTGATAGGATATTTTTCAATTAAGGCAGAGATCTGAGGTACAAGGTTTGCATCTTGAAACTGTCTCGCAGAGAGATTAATGGAGATCTGTATAGGAGCTTTGCACTGCTTTTCCCAGCGCAGTGCTTGCTGGATTCCCTCTTCGATGATCCAAGTTCCAAGATCAAGTATGAGACCCGTACTCTCCGCTAAAGGAATAAAGCTATCAGGAAAGAGTAGTCCCTGCGTCGGGTGCTCCCAACGAATGAGTGCTTCTGCTCCTGTTATCTTCAAGCTTTTAAAATCTATTTTGGGTTGATAGTAGAGCTTGAGGCCTCTGTCTTGAGTGCTAACGGCTTTTCGAAACTCTTGTTCCAGTCCAAGTTGTTTGGTTAAATGGCTTCCCATTTGAGTCTGATAAACCTGAAAATTATTACGTCCAAGCTCTTTAGCCTTATACATAGCCGTATCAGAATTTTTCAAAAGCTCATCTGTATTAAGCCCATGGTCAGGGTAACAGGCAATGCCTATACTCATGGAGATATAAAGTTCATGTTTTCCAATACTTAAGCGTTTGTTAAGATTGCTAAGAAGTTTTTTAGAGATATGTTTAAGATCATCGATACTATCAATCGAGGGAATCATTATTGTAAATTCGTCACCACCAAGACGCGATACCGTATCTTTTTTACGTAGTGAATCGACCAAGGTGTTTGCAATATATTTTAAAAGTTCATCGCCTACGAGATGTCCTAGTGAGTCATTAATCATCTTAAAATGATCTAAATCGATAAAAAGGACACCAATGAGATCATTATTACGTTTAGAAGCAGAGATGGCCTTGTCCAATCGATCTTTAAAGAGCACTCTATTTGGAAGATGCGTTAGCGAATCATAATAGGCTAATTTTTCAATCATCTGTTGGGCGTGATGTTGCTCGGTAACATCCATGCTAACACCCGTTATTTTTGTCGCAGCATCATTTTTTTTACGTACTTTCCCCTGAGTATGAATATCCACAATATCACCATTCATTTTGTAGCAGCGATATTGTAAATTGAATCGGCTCCCTTTTATAATAGCCTCATCTAATGTTGCATGAAGATAGGCCCTGTTCTCTTTAACAGTATAATCTAAAAAGGTCTCCCAATGGGGCTTGTGATTGCGACTGTTGATGCCAAAAATACGTAATAACTCTTGACTCATCTCAAAATGTTTAGTTTCAGTATTGTACTCCCAGCTTCCAACATGAGCCATTTTCTGAGCATCGTTAAGGTGTGTTTCACGCTGAATAAGGTTATGCTTCAAGGTATCAAGCTTAACAAGATAACTTCTGATACTTTCAATCATTGTATTAGACGCCATTGCGATGAGGCTGATTTCACTTTTATCATGGGTATCGAAATCAAAATGTTTTGGATTGACAGGATCAAAGGAGAGCATCTGTTTGGCAAGGTGGGATAATGGCAAGGTGGCTCGGTGAAGAAGAAAGCCCATGAGTGCTAAAAAGAGCAGATAGAAACTAATGACTAAAGTAAGTTGTTGGTAGTATCGTGACATCATCTGATCGAAGAGTGTTCGAGAATAGACCAATGTGATTGTTCCAATAGTTGAGCTTGAAAGAGGATCAGAGAGCTTTTTTTCAAGGGTAAAGTGTTTAAGGTTTTTATACTCTGAGAAAGTTTTTTTATCTTGAGAGCGTGTCACAATCTCTTTTTCTACATTGCGAATAGAGACAAATAAAATAAGAGGATTTTTATAAAGATTCTCAGCCATCTCTTCTGTCGCCTTGTCGAAATCATAACTGATATTTAAACTGAGAGTAGGGGTGATGTTTTCAACGATCGCTTCAAGTTTGCCTTGTTCGATACTCTCATATTGCTCACTAATGAGCTGTGAGGTTAGGGTGGTGATAAGGATTAAAAACAGGAGTGATGCACCAAGCATCCATCCTGAAAATTTAAAGGATATGGAGTGAATATTGATCATAGTTTTTTAAACTTAATGATGAAGTTTGATAAAAGATATCCGCTACTTTGAGTAATACGGGACGTAGAGTGACATTTGTCTGCTTGAGTGCATCGACATTGATAATGGGTTTCACTTTATTTGAAATTTTAACCGATAGCATGACACCATATTTTAGATCTTCTCCACGATACGAAAATGAGATCGCTTTTTGTTTTTGTGAAATCGCCAATACGTTTTTTATCTGTTTTTCTGAGGAAGGAAGTAGATAATAGAGTGTATGTTTTTTGGCTGAACGAATAACATCGTAGGCGATAAACTCAATATTAATTTTATGATTTTGAAATCCATCAGGATACTTTGCTTCAAAATAACGTTTTATGATTACGGCATCATTTTTTTGTGGATGGTTTTCATAGACTACCGCAATGGAGATCTCATTATCAACAAGACGGTCCTTGAAGTCATAATCCATCATGAGTATTTTAGGAATTAAAGTGGCATGAATACGTAGCAGATCATCTTTGAGATGATCTGCATTGAGATGCGTGCTCATGCTAAAGATAAGAGTAAACGTCAAAAGGAGTATTTTCATTTAAAACTCCCATCCTGCACTAAAATAAGCACTGCGTCCAAGACGTGGATAGTCATTAATATAGGTGCCTTCTGGAGCACTATAGGCATAATCGGTATCCAATACATTTTTGAGGGTGAGCGATAATTTTATCTTTTCATAGTAGTAGGTAAAAGATTGATCAAACAGTAAGTAAGCTTCAAGATCCTCTCTCTCATCATTGTACGCACGAGAACGTTTGGATACGTATTTTAAAACAGAACCACTACTAAGGCCAAAGTCAAAGCTATGAAGGAGGGTGATATTGGAGAGAATATTGGCAATCTCAGGAAGTGTGGTTGTATTGTCATCTATGGCGTCAACGTAACTAATGGCTAGCTTTAAATCAGTTTCTGAACCTAATGTTGCCATCCACTCTGCTTCACCGCCATAGTAACTGTTTTTACCCGTTTGTTGATAATGCGTAGCTTCACGTGTAATAAGATTATCAATTTGGGTAGCATATATATTAAAACGTAAGCGATGAGATGATGAAGGTCGATATACTGTTCCTAGCTCAATAGTATCTGCAACTTCTGCATCAAGATCAGGATTTCCTGCTGAAACACCTGTGATATCGGCATAAAGCTCTACCCATGAAGGTGCCCTGAAAGAGCGTGAATAGAGCATCTTGAGATTCCATTGGCTATCGGCTCGCCAAACGATACCAAGACGCGGACTCAAAGCATCTCCAAAATCTGAATAGTGGTCAAGGCGAATGCCTGCAATGAGATCGATGTCACTGTTGATAGTCATACTATCATTGATATATAAAGATGCGATACTGCGGTCACTGTCGGGTTTAATCACATCAGTGCTGGGGAGGTAGGTCTCGCCAGTAGGTTCAAAGTAGTTTTCTAAAGAGGTTTTTTGTGTAGCGGAGTACTCATAACGTGCACCGATAATCAGAGCATGATTTTGTATAGTATTATGTATGGTGAGTTCACCATAATAGCTGTTCTCACCATAGTCGCTATCGTAAATCAGATCTCCTTGAGTGGGATGCGGTAGAAATCGTGTCTCTATTTTTTGAGCGTAGTAGTTTGTTCCCAGACTTAATTTATAGCCTAAATGGCTATTGATTTCATCTTCATAGTTTGCTTCAACCACTGCAGAGGTATTCGTATGCCCCTCTTTGTCATTTTTAGATTCAAAATAGTTTCCAATCCCAAAGTGCATGCCCATTTGAGACTGTTTAAAACGTGCTAATAAAGTAAAATTATCTATATCTAAATGCATGCCTAAAGCGTAATCTCTTAAGGTCTCATCACTTTCACCATAACGTTCTGCTTTATCAGGCCCTCCATCGATATGAATGTCATCATTTTGGATATAACCGTCCATACTAAGACGACTGTTTTCTGATAAATTGTAGTTATATTGTAAGCCTGTCTTATAGCTTGGTGCCGTTGAAGCCGTGGCAAAAATACGATTCGGACTTACTGTTTTAGAGTTTTTGGTAATGATACTGATCACACCACTTATGGCGTTAGAGCCATAAAGTACTGATCCTGGCCCACGAATGACTTCGATACGTTCCACCATCTCAATAGGAAAATCTAAATAGTAATAGATAGATCCTCGATAGGCATTGTTAAGGCTGACGCCATCAATGAGAAGTTTGACTTCACCTTTCTCTTTAACGCCTCGAAAGATGACCTGTTTCGCGCCTGATGCTTCCATGGAAAGTTCAACTCCCGGAACTAAGCCAAGCGCTTCGTAAATGTTCTGTACCCCTAAAAGTTCTAGCTTATTACCATGTAAAATAGTGACAAAAGAGGGCATGTCGTCAATATTGAGTTTGGATTTTGAGGCGATGTCACTCACTTCATCTAAAGAGGCTAAAAAATCCTCTTCTAATGAGATCTCATTAGCGTGAAGTAACAATAAAGGTAGCAGTAATGATGCGAAGAATATAAGTTTCATTAGTATCTCCTCGTGTTTAGCAGTTAGTGCTATAGTTATGATACATTTCTTTTCCAAAAATGAAGATTAATCAATTGTAAATATGTTTAGCTTTAGTATGCTAAATACGCCCTTTGGATACCGCCCGCAAAAAGATTGCAAAATTAAATCAATTCAGCTATAATTTCAAACTCTTTTTAGAGAATTTTATGTAAAGGAAACAGTCGATGCCAAAGATGAAATCCGTTAAAGGCGCTGTAAAGCGTTTTAAAGTGAAAAAAAATGGCCAAGTTAAACGTGGAACAGCGTTTCGTAGCCATATCTTGACAAAACAAGATGCCGCAACTCGTCGTAAACAAAACACTCCAAAAATTGTTGCGAAAAGCGATGAGAAAAACATCAAAGCGATGATCAACTAAGATCATTTAACACAATTCTCCAGTTCTACTGGGCAAGTCCACAAACGGTGGCACCTTTACATGTAAGATGTAACGGGTAAAGAAAAGGAAAAATATGCCAAGAGTAAAAACAGGTACGGTAAGACGTCGTCGTCATAAAAAAGTACTAAAAGCAGCTAAAGGTTTCTTTAGTGGTAGACGTAAACATTTTAGAAAAGCGAAAGAGCAGTTAGAGCGTTCACTCGTTTATGCATTTCGTGATCGAAAACAGAAAAAACGTGAATTCCGTAAACTATGGATTATCCGTATCAATGCGGCATGTCGTCTAAATGGTACAACATATTCTCGTTTCATGAACAATTTGAAAAAAGCTGGCATCGAACTTGATCGTAAAATTCTTGCTGATATGGCGATGAATGACGCAAGCGCATTCACGGCATTAACTCAAAAAGTAGCAGCATAACTTTTTAAGGCTTAGGCCTTAAAAACCTTTCACTACCTCTCAAAACAAAATAATTTTTTATTCAATTTCATAACCTTTTTTCAAGAGGCACTCTTGACACTCTCGTGTGAGTTTAGGTGTGGCTGATTTTTCAGCGTCTTCTTGCGTGTAGTATTGACACTCTTTAAGATCATTGTGTATCATCTGTTCTGTATGATTATCAGGGCAGATTAATCCATTTACGGTGAATTTTTTGCTGCTGCAGCCTGTGAGAATTATTAATGACAATAGACTTACATGTAAGAGCTTCATGGTTTTTCCCTCGTGTGCGTTAGTTTATTTTAGCGTGTTACATGTAAGAAGTTGATGAGATTTGGAAGTTTTGAAATTGATGGAGTTTTGTTTTTATTGATTTGGAAGCCTTCGGTGATGCTTCGCATAACACCTACGGTTTCAGAGCTACAAACGTGACGTAGATGTCTATCGATGTCAGAGCCTTCGGCGGTACCTCCGGTACATCGCCTACGGTTTCAGAGCTACAAACGTGACGCAGGTCACGTTTGTTTACGCTCTTCACATTACAAAAACATTAGGAACAATAAACGGATATTTTTTCTGTTTGCGGTAGATATGTTTACGTACGACTTGGCGGATGTCGTTTTCCATAGAGCGTGGATTTTCAATATGGTTTGGTTTGATGTTTACCATAAACTGCTCTAAAACATCTTCAATCTCTTTGGCAAAAGCACGATCTTGTTTATCTGATACTAATCCAAATGAGGTAACCCGTGGACGAGAGATCAATTTAGAGTCGGCTTCTGAAACCTGAGCGACAATCATGACAACACCATCATTGGCCATTTTTTGACGATCAATAACAATATCATCTTCGATCTGGTTGTTATTTTGATTGTCAATATAGGTCTTACCGACTTTAACCGTTTTCGCTTTTCTCATATATTTAGCGGCTACTTCGATACAGTCACCATCTGTCATCAATAAGATATTACGTTCAGGAATACCACACTCCATCCCCGTCTTCTTGTGGCGTACAATATGATTGTACTCACCGTGAACGGGTAGGAAGAATTTAGGATTGGTTAAACGTAAGATCAGTTTTTGCTCTTCAATACCGGCGTGACCTGAAACGTGAATATCACGTTCAGAATAGACACCGGCACCAGCACGTTGAAGATGATTTAGCATACCTGAGATAGAACCTTCGTTCCCCGGAATTGCACGCGATGAGAGTACAACAAGGTCACCTGGCTTAATCTTAATATGGCGGTGTTCGCCAATTGCCATTCTAAATAGTGCAGAGTTTGCCTCACCCTGTGAACCCGTTGTAACAATAAGAACATCTTTATCATTCATGCGACTGACTTGGTCTGCATCAATAAAGATTCCTTTTGGAAAACGCACATAATCATACTGCATAGCCAGTTCAAGATTACGCTCCATAGAGCGACCGATAACACAGATCTTACGGTTATATTTTATACCTGCCATGATGGCTTGATACACACGGTGAACATTTGAGCTAAATGTTGAGAGTAAAACACGTCCCTCAGCTTTGGAAAAAACACGATCAAGTGCCGGGGCAACTGCTAATTCACTTGGTGTGATTTCACGATTATAAGAGTTTGTTGAATCGCTTAAAAGACATAAAACACCCTTTTCTCCATAGTGAGCAAAACGGTGTAGATCAGCCGTATATCCATCAACAGGAGTATGGTCAATTTTGAAATCTCCTGTATGTATAATGGTTCCAGCGTCAGTAGTCACTGCTAATGATGATGAATCTAGAATAGAGTGAGTCATGTGCATCCACTCAATTTCGAAATCATTTCCAATTTTGTAGGGTTTGCGCTTTTCAATCGGGTTAAAATAACGACGGAACTCTTTGATGTGGTGCTCGTCAAATTTGTTACCGATCATAGCTAAAGGTAAGGCAGTTCCATAGATAGGAAACTGCATCTCTTTATAAAGATAGGGCATTGCCCCGATATGATCTTCGTGCGCGTGAGTAATAATAACCGCTACGATCTTGTTTTTGATCTCACGAACATAAGAAAAGTCCGGAACTAAAATATCAACACCATGCATCTCTTCATCAGGAAAACTCATTCCTACATCAATTAAGATGGCTTCATTTTCAGTTTCAAAAACCGTGATATTTCCACCAATCTCACCGAGCCCACCAAGTGGTGTAATACGCACTTTAGCTTTGCTCTCAAGATCAATTTTATAGTGAGGATTGAGACGATTTTTATGAATCTCTTGATTCTTTTTTACAAACTCAAGTAGGTTGGTATCTACGGGCGCAGAACCTCTACGATTTCGTGAGCCTCGACCACCTTTGGCGTTAGGATTTTTATTTTGAGGATTACGTCCACGGTTCTGTTGAGGTTTTTTCTCACCACGTTCCTTTTTTTCACCTTCTGGACGAGGTTTTCGGTTATTAGGACGTCGGTTGTTGTTTCGACGTGGCTGTTGTGTTTGCTCTGAAGACGCTTCAGGTGCTCGAGTGTTCTCTTGCGTTGTAGTGTTTTGTGGCGCGGCAACGGGTGCTGCGTCTGGCGTATTTTCTGCCATCCAAACTCCTTATAATATTTTATAGAGTTGGTGATAGTCCGAGGTAGTTACTTGATGAGGCCGAATGGTAGTAGAGAGTTCAAGTGCTTGCAAAGCAGCCAAGACCTTCTCCTTTTCATAGTGGCTAGAGAGGTTTTTAAGTAATGTTTTTCGTGGTTGTGTAAATGCTAATTTTAGCATCGCTTCAAACGCTTCATCACTTCGACTGGCTGTTTTCGATATGAGCAGTACAGCTGAGTCGACTTTGGGCATCGGATCAAAAGCTTCAGGAGGGACATCAACGACTATACTCGCCTCACCCACACTTTGCGTAATGATTCCAAGTGAACCAAAGTTTTTCTCTCCAGCTTTAGCGGCAAACTTAAGTGCCACTTCACGCTGAACCATAACAAGGATTGTATGACAAAGAGGATCTGCGAGTGCTTTTAGGATGATGTTTGTCGCGATATAATAGGGCAGATTTGCCACTAAATCGTACGGTTCATCCAATAGCGAGGTCTTCCAAGTGTCCAAAACATCTCCACAATGGAGTGTTAGACGGTTGGTAGTGATCTCATCTTTAAATGTGTCATTCAATAACTTGCATAAATCGGTATCGACCTCAAAAGTAGTTACACTTTTGACATCAACTAAAAATTTAGTTAAATCACCTAAGCCAGGGCCAATTTCTGCGATCTTATGATCATTTTTGGGCATCGCTTCGACGATTTTATAAAGAACTGATTCATCTTTTAAAAAATTCTGACCAAACTTTTTTTTGGCAACGTGTTCTTTTTGCATCAAAGAGTCTACAGTAATTGTGCTTATAAAAAGATAATACTTTTTACATGTAA
>JAYEGP010000194.1:0-2402 GCA_034659135.1 Campylobacterota bacterium | reverse complement strand
ATTTGAAGATGATATCTATTTTGGAAATCTGACCGCTGATGGTGAAGATGACACAGATGCACTTCGTAAACTCAAAAATCGTGTTAAAAAGATTATTAAACGCTACAATACTGTATAGTATTAAGTAAATAAATAATAAATATATCTATAGCTTATTTAAGTTATACTTCATAAAAAATAATAGGATAATAGATGAAAATAGCAGTACCCGTAAAAGATGAGAGTTTAACGTTTTTTGGCAATGCCGGACATACACCAAATTTTGCAGTGTATGAGATGAATGGAAGTGGCATGTTTCGTTCCTTTTCACTTGAGGCACTTCGTGCTAATCCTCGTACAGATTTAGACCACGACCATGATGATGAAGATCACCAATGTGGACATGGTCATGATGATGCGGAGCATATTGCACAACATGATAAAATGGGACACGTTTTAGAAGATTGTGACTATATTGTTGTACGTCGTGCCTGTAAAAATACAGCAAATACGATGAAAAATAACGGTGTTAGCGTGATGAAATACAGTGGTGATGCACTTAAAAGTGATCTAATCTTACGCGAACTCTCCTCACGGTTTTAAAGATAGATGGCGCATAAAAGCGCATTTATCTCTCCTCCCTTTGATTTTTACGACATTTTTGATACGATAGGATATTATAATTATAAATAATAAGGGATATTTATGTCAAAAATACTTTCTATCTTTCTTTTACTCTTTGGACTTAGCTCTTGCTTACAAGGAAACACTCAAGCGATGATCATCTTGGACGCATCAGGAAGTATGTGGGGACAGTTAGAAGGACGTGACAAAATCACTCTTAGTAAAGAGGCTCTCATTGATAGCGTACCCTATTGGAACCGTGATATTAAACTAGGTCTGACGGTGTTTGGACATAAAAGCAAAAGTATCTGTCAAGGTAGCGAAATTGTCATCCCTTTAGGAAGCCCTGAAGCGAGCCGAGCTCTTGTTAAACTTCAAGGTATTAATCCTATCGCTAAAGGCTCTATTGGGCACGCGCTACTTACCGCTTCTGATGCTTTAAACAATGCGAATGATAAAGCAACGATTGTCTTGATCAGTGATGGACAAGACGCATGCCATAGTAATCCATGTATGATTGCAGAAACTTTGGAGAAACAAGGTCTGGATTTTACGGCTTATGTGATTGGTTTAGATGTAAAAGAGAACTCTGAGGAAGAGTTGCGGTGTATTGCTGACCTTAGTGGAGGAAGCTACTATACGGTCACAAGTAGTGAGGCACTCAACCGTTCTTTAGAAAAAATTGTTCAAAAGATAAATAGTGATAAGCCAAAGATGAAAAATGTTCGTATTACGGCTAGTGAAAAAGAGAATTCAAGAGACATTGAGGCCTTTCATCAGATCTTTAAAGTTGTTGATGGAAACTTAGAAAAAGAACCCACAGTAGCGTGTTATTCTAAACCAGAAGAGGCATGTTTTAGACATTTAAGTAAGGGGCACTATCGGGTTAAAACACATTATAAAGGGATGAGCAAAGAGAGTCCCCTTTTTGTGAAACCAAAACTCGTACGCTATTTACATGTAAGCTTAAATGAGACGGCTAAAGTGGAGATTATTGTGCGAGATAAAAAAGGTGGAAAACGACTTGAAGCGGATCATATTCTTTATAAAATTCGTGATGGAAAGATCGAAAAAGAAGAGACGGCAAAATGCTTTTCAGGAGAATACGAAAGCTGTTTAGGTCGTATCGCTACGGGACAGTATCTACTTCGTTCTCAGACCGATACCTTGATCAAGAAAAGTGTTATAGAAGTTGTTGCAGGTGATATCAATGCTATTGATGTTTATATGGGAGAGTTAGGACGTATTGAGATTAGTGCACGCTCAGGAAGTGCTCAAGTAAAAACCTTTCATACAATTTTTAAAATAGGCCAAAAGGAGAGTATCTCTACATGTTACTCCGATCTTAAAAAACCTTGTGTTAAATCTCTTCCTGCAGGTCACTATCGTGTCACGTCAGAGTATAAAAATCTTAAGGAAGAGAATCGTTTTGAGCTTAAAGGAGATGAATCCAGTCGCTTACGAATGATCTTCTCATCAACTAATAACTAGACTGTCACGTTTCTAAGGCTATAGGCTTTAGTATTACTAAATCATATAATTAATATATCTTTTGATTATCTTAGTTATAATATTGAAAAAAATTGGAGTTGATATGAAAATAGTGCTTCTTGCCTTAATGATGATGAAACTCTTAAGTGCTAATGACGCCGTACATACTTTTGCAAAAAGTGAAGATTGTAAGGCCTGTCATGAGGGTATTTATGAAGAGTATTATGGCTCGATGCATGCCAACTCAACTCCACAAAAAGACCCGATTCATAATGCCGTCTGGGCGAGCCACCCTCAAAACCTAAAAC
>JAYEGP010000193.1:0-2409 GCA_034659135.1 Campylobacterota bacterium | reverse complement strand
ATTGGATTCAAGTTTTATATGACATCTATACTCGTTATCGTTTCTTCATTTGGTCTTTTATGCTTGTTTAAAAGGAAATTACGGCAGTTAAAATCGCAATAGTTATAACAGTTCATGACTTAAGTTTTAACTCTTTTTTATATCAACTAAACAGAGAACTCATTACGATTGACAAAAGCAAAAACTCTTATGGCTTCCGTGTCAATTTTGTAAATAATCACAAAACCTTTGTGCACCAGATCTCGAATATTATCATCGTCAAAATAGATTGATTTTCGGTGCTTGTATGGAAAATTTTGAATCTCTTTGCAGACCGTGATAATCTCTTTTTGAAACTTTCGAGCTACTGTAGGTTTCTCTTCGGCGATGATTTCAACAAACCCTTCGAGTCGATTAACAAATGAGGGTAAAAATTCAATCTTCATAACGATGTATCGTATCATCCAATTTTTTATTGAGTTGCTCAATTGAGATTGATTTTGAATCGGTATCATTTAGAGATTCATAGGCTTTACTCAGGTATGTTTTTTCATCCAAACGATTCCAATAATGTTTGGATTGAAGTCGTTCATATTCATCAATACTTACAATGACCGCTTCTGGTTTGTTGTTCTTCATCACAGCAACTTTTTCAAGCTGATGCGATGTCAATTTTTCCAAGGTTGTTTTAAAGCCTTTAAGCAGATCTGTTACAGAGATCATCTCATCTCTCTTATAAGTATGCATGAGAATCCTTTATGTAATTATTTATATAATTATATGAATTATAGCACGAACTTTTACAATGCTTTCAAAGGCACACCACTTCTAAAATATTCTGGCACAAGCTTCTTGGAGTATAGATCATTTAAAATGACATTTTCAACCTACGAAACAGTTTATTTTAGAGTTATAATCTTCTCTAAATAAATTATGAGGAAAGTAGATGAAAATCGTTTTAACTATAGCTGGCAGTGACTCTAGCGGTGGTGCTGGAATTCAGGCGGATTTAAAAACATTTGAAGCCTTTGGTGTTTTTGGCACCAGTGCACTCACTGTTTTAACAGCGCAAAACACTAAAGGTGTCACAGATATTTCAGCAGTATCAGCAGAATTTTTAAAAGCTCAGCTTGAGGCGGTACGAGATGACTTTGAGATAAGTGCTATCAAAACTGGTATGCTTTTTTCAAATGAGATTATTGATGTGGTTCGCGAGTTTGTGAAAGATATGAAAATACCTATCGTATTTGACCCTGTCTTTATATCCAAAGCTGGATCCAAACTTTTAAATGATGATGCGATTGAAAATATGAAATCTATTTTACCTTATGCCACAGTAGCAACACCCAATCTATTTGAGGCTGAGGGGATGTTTGCTTATAGAGAGAACTCAGACACTCAAAGTATCATGTCACCATGTGCTGTAGTTGTTAAAAACTCTGTAGTTACAACAGATAAAGGTAAGGAGAGTGTCGATATTTTAATGGTGGGAGAAGAAAAGATACACTTCTCATCGCCCTTTATAGATACCAACAACACACATGGTACAGGGTGTAGTTTTAGTAGTGCTATAGCAGCGAATTTGGCATTAGGAAAATCACTTGAAGAAGCGATAGCAATATCGAAAAACTTTATTTACAATGCTATTGTAAATGCTCCAAATATAGGTCATGGAAAAGGACCAATAGCACACAAAAAAGGGGCTGAATTATGTCAGTAAAAAATAGATTACATGGCTGTTATGTTATCACTGATGATACGCTGACACCTAATGAGACACTATTAGAACAAGTTGAACAAGCACTACTTGGAGGGGCTTCTATCGTACAGTTACGAGATAAAAAAAACAGCGATGAAGTGATTAGAGAAAAGATAAAGAGCGTGCAAAAATTATGTAAGAATTACAATGCCTTATTTGTGCTCAATGATAAAATTGACTTAGCAATAGAGTTAGAATGTGATGGACTTCATATTGGGAAAAGTGATCATGATCGTTTTGATGAGATAAGAGAAAACTTTAAAGGTGTTATTGGTGTCTCTTGTTATGGAGAGATCGATATGGCAAAAGACTTTCAAGATAGAGGGGCTGATTATGTAGCCTTTGGTTCTTTTTTCACTTCACCAACAAAACCAGACTCAAATATAATAGAGCTAAATATACTGAAAGAGGCAAAGAGTCAGTTAACGATCCCAATATGTGCTATCGGGGGAATCAATACTCAAAATATTAACGACATCATGAGCTATCATCCAGATATGGTATGTGTTATTAATGATATCTGGAGTGCGAGTGATATAAAAACACAGTCGCGCTTTTATACCAATCAGTTTAAAACACTCTAAAATAAGGTCATGGAGGTGAATTATGAAAATTGCACTTACAGGAGCATCGGGATTTGTAGGATCCGAGCTTCAGAAAAAATTTCAAAA
>JAYEGP010000192.1:0-2428 GCA_034659135.1 Campylobacterota bacterium | reverse complement strand
CTTCTATGTCATTGAGCTCATCACACATTGTCTCATTAGGCATGATGTGTTCAATGGATTTAACAACTTCATTCTCGCTGTTTGAAAAAGAGTCATAACAGGTTCGAGCGGCAGTTTCTGCAACACCAATGCCGGTGTCTTGGAGTAAAGTTACTTTAGGTTTTTGATATTCGATTCCGTACATTTCCATCTTGTACAATTCCTTTTATGCTACTTCAAGTCGTTTGACTTGATTTAATGTCTCTTTTTCTTTTAAGTATGCTTGATAGAGGTCATAATTATCTTGTAGCGACATCCAAAACTGCGGAGTGGTTCCAAAATATTCTGAGAGTTTTAGTGCCATTATCGCTGATATACCTCTTTTTTGATTATAGAGTTCACTGAGTGTTTTAATCCCTACATTAAGATCTTTTGAAATTTTTGCTTGTGTCAATTCTAAAGGTTCAGAAAATTCCAATTTTAAAATTATACCGGGGTGTGTTGATGGTCTAATCTCTTTCATAATACATACTCCTAGTGATAGTCATCTATATAAACGTCATAAGCATCGCTGCCATCAAATCTGAAAACAACTCTAAATTGTTTATTAATTCTAATGCTCATAAAACCTTTGAGTTTGCCTTTGAGTTCTTCAAGATGATTTGCCGGTGGTACACGTAAATCATCTTTAGAATGCGCAACTTCAAGCATATCAAGTTTAATTTTTGCACGAGTTAATAAACTTATAGGAAATTTTTTACAAGATTTATTCCAAAAAACTTTTTCACTCTCTTTGCAACTAAATGACTTTATCATATAGTAATGTTATCGGTATATGATAATAATGTCAAGAATTTAATTACACTATTTCTCACTGGGGTGTACTTATAGTTTATTAAATTTTATAAAATGTTGTTAAGAATTTCTGATATATAAAAGAAAGTACGGTTTT
Source organism: Campylobacterota bacterium (assembly GCA_034659135.1). GTDB lineage: Bacteria > Campylobacterota > Campylobacteria > Campylobacterales > Sulfurimonadaceae > S010-53. The sequence continues at coordinate 1,497 of JAYEGP010000192.1, read as the reverse complement.
TTGAGGATGAACTAAGTTCAGAGCCTTGCACAGGATCCGTAACCTGCTTATTATAGCCCATTCGTTTCTCACTCGGATAAACTATGGGTTTATGTTACAATAAGTTTTCTTACAAGGATTTTAAATGTCAAAAATTATTTTAGGTTTAGATTTGGGGATTACTTCTATTGGATGGGCAATGGTGAGTGTGGACGATGAAAAGTCTAAAAACAAGATTATTGAGAGCGGTGTGCGAATTTTTACTATTGCAGAGCATCCTAGAGATGGCAAGTCTTTAGCGCTTCCTCGAAGAGATGCCAGAGGAGCTAGACGTACGCTGCAACGAAAATCCAAACGTATGTTAAAAATCAAGTATTTACTCTTACATTATGGCTTGATAGCTTCAGATAACTTTGAAGCTATCTTCATAAAAGATAGAGTAAGCCGAAAAGATGTCTGGGAGTTACGTAAAGATGCTCTTGAGCGGTGCCTCTACGGTAGTGAGCTTTTTCGTGTATTGGTACATATTGCTAAGCATCGTGGCTATGCTTCTAACTCTAAAAGTGATGAACCTATAATGTCCCCAGAAAAACAAACCACTTAATACAACATTCTTATTTTAAAAGATAAAATAAGAACAATAAAGTGAGGGATAGAAGATGAGTACCAAGAGAAAAACCTATAGTGCAGAGTTCAAAGCCAAAGTAGTTTTGGAAGTTTTAGAAGCAGAACTAACACTAAATCAAATAGCAAGTAAATATGAGTTATTACCAGCAAATGTAAAGAACTGGAAAAAGATGTTTTTAGAAAATATGAGTCTTGCATTTGATAAGAGTACAGTTGTTAAAGAGTATAAAGAAGAGATAGAAACCCTTAAAAAAGACAAAGATAGTATGGCTAAAAAAGTTGGTGAATTAACACTTGAAAAGGATTTTCTTGAGGGAAAGCTCGTCAGCTTGGTATCCTCTAAAACAAGAAAAACTTTTACAGATACCAAGCATAAGCTATCAGTTAATAAGCAGTGTAAACTACTACATATTGCTAAGTCAACACTCTACTATACACCTGTAAAAAGGTTTAGCACAGACTGGGAGATAAAACTACTCAATGCACTCAATGAGATACATTCAGAGTTTCCATACTACGGTACAAGAAGGCTTGTTACAGCTCTTGAGAATGAGGGATACTGGGTAGGTAGAAAGCTTATAAAAAGTGCTATGGAGTATATGGGTATAAGAGCCTTGTACCCGAAGCATAAAACCACTCAAGCCTATAAAGAGCATTACAAGTATAAGTATCTACTCAAGGAGTTTAAAAATGAGAATAATCAAGTTGTTATCGATACTCCAAATAAAGTATGGGCTACTGATATAACGTACGTGAAACTTGAGAAAGGCTTTGTATACCTTGCTGCAGTAATTGACTGGAACAGTAAAAAAATACTCTCTTGGAAGCTATCCAATACTATGGATGTTAAACTTACAACTGATGTGCTCAAAGATGCATTAGCCCGTTATC